>JANWIB010000044.1 GCA_025450155.1 Sphingobacteriaceae bacterium | reverse complement strand
GTATAGTGGTGCATTTGATTGTTTTGGATACCACAGAGCGCAATTCTTCTTTCAATCGGACCCCAATCAATCAAACGGAATTGAACGTTTAATTAGGTATAATACCGATTATCAGAATAGCAAAAATTCATCTCAGAGCTCTTTATTCGGTGGAACTACTGATGCGCATATTCCCGAACCTCAATTACCAGACTGTCCGGAGTGGGGTTTGATTGAAAAACTGAAATACGAGAAAGATATGATTGGTATTTATCTAACGGGCCATCCTTTAGATAATTATAAATTTGAAATGGATAATTTCTGTCCCCATCAGGTTAAGCATTTGTTGCTGATCAATAAATTTAAGAACAGCGAAATGCAGGAAGAAGACCAGGCAGAATTTAACAAGATTAAAAACAGAGAGTTGATTATTGGTGGGTTGGTTTCTAATGTTTCTCATCGTACAACAAAAACCGGAAAGCCTTTTGGTTCATTTATCGTAGAAGATTATAGTGATTCTTATGAGATCGTATTGTTTGGCGAAGATTATGTTAAATTAAAAGCTTTCTTTACAGATGGATATTTTTTACAGATAAAAGGAACGGTATCCGAACGATTTAAACAGAAAGATAATTGGGAGTTTAAAGTTACCAATATGCTTCTGTTGTCTGAGTTAAGAGATAAAATGGCAAAATGTCTCACTGTTCAATTACCTCTGCACGAAGTTTCTGATGAGTTTCTTCTCCAGATAGATCATATTGTTAAAATGAACGCAGAGCAAAACCTGAATAGAAACTGCCAGTTAAAATTTATGATTATAGATTACGAATCGGAAACATCACTGGAAATGCCTTCAAAAACTGTAAAAATAAATCCAAGCAATGAGTTTTTAGAAGAGCTAATTAAACTTAATGGAATTAGGTATAAGTTAAACTAATGTCACAAAGTCAGATGGCCTTTGGTGGCAGGAATTTTGATATTATCTTTGAGTAACGTTAAATAAATTATTATGGCTGTAGAAATAACAGATGCAAACTTCGAAGAAGTAGTATTAAAATCAGATAAACCAGTTCTGATTGATTTTTGGGCAGAATGGTGCGGTCCGTGCCGTATGGTTGGCCCGGTAGTAGAAGAACTCTCGAAAGAATATGAAGGAAAAGCTGTTGTAGGCAAGGTTAATGTAGACCACAACCCGGAAGTTTCTATGAAATTTGGTATCCGGAATATTCCGGCTTTGTTGTTTTTTAAAAATGGAGAAATTGTTGACAAACAGATTGGCGCAGTGCCAAAATCTGTTTTAGCAGATAAATTAATTAAGCAAATAGCTTAAACTATTTTTAATATATACTGTACTGAAAAAGCCATTTCTAGAAAGAAGTGGCTTTTCTATTCTACCAAAAAACTACAAGAAGGATTATCTAAGGCACTAAATTGTACTAAGTTTTGCCCGCTTTCGAAGATAGAAAGATAGAAGTGGGTAGCATTGACAATCCGCTTTGTATAGGATCACTGATCATATCCGGTAACCCATCTTTATCTATATCAGCAATCCATACATTATAAAAACCGTCATACTTATATAGTGGAAGTTTTACAAGAGTTTCTATGTGGTTATTGATTGATAAAGCCAATTGAAAGTCGCGAATGGCATACCCCCCATCCCGAAATCTTTTACCTTTGTTATCATAGGCCCCCTCCCAAATTTTTTTCTCTTCTTTAATATCCTGTTTTCCGGAGAATGTGAGTAAATATTTTTTACCATTAAAGGTAAAATGAATGGGTTTATTCAATTTTTTAAAGTCTAAATTAAAATAAATGGTAGGAATATAGCCTGTTTTTAATGTTCTATTTTTTAAACCAATAGTAAATAGATTATTAGTTTCAATTGGAGATGAACTGCGAAAAATCCATATATTTTCATCTGATTCCTTGTATTCAACAGGAATGCCCCTTTCTATGATAGATTTTCCATCAGTGGAGAATTTAAATACATACCAGTTATAGTGTCTCAGGTAGGTTTTCTCCGGCCAGGATAAATCAGATTGATGTAAGCAAAGTAAAATAATACAGCTACCAGAGACAACCCCGATAATGGCCTTTTTCATATCAATTTAACACGAACATGGCTTATAGTGAGCCACTAATTTTACCAGGTTTTTGCCCTTGGCTTCAGAAGAAAGAAATAAAGCAATATCATAGCCATTAGGGCTGTTTTCTATCGGACTAATAATATCCGGGTTCTCATCCCCGTCAATATCTCCAATCCAAATAATATGCACCCCGTCATATATATAAGAAGCCTGTTCAATAACTACCTGTTTTTTAGCATGGAGAGATATTTCTTTTGTGAAATTATCAATGTCGCTGGCAAGAGTAAGGCGATAATTAGTAATAACGTAATGAGGGATTGATTCGCTAATCTCTTCTTCACGTTTATAATCCCTTTCTCCTGAAATACCCATATAATAGTTTTTATAATTAAAAAAAAATAATTCGGGTCTTTGGTTCAAATCGGATATCTTCAGTGATATATTGTCAAACATATATAAATGATCGGTTTCCGGAAGCTTTCCGTTTTTCTTGCCGATAATAAAATATTCAGATAAGCTATCCGGAATAGAGAAATTCCAATTCTTTCCGATATCTAATGAGTTTTTAGGATAAATACCAGATTTAGGGGTTGCTATTTTCTTTAAAAAGATTTGTCTTTTCTCATTTTTCGCCAGGAGATACCATTGATAGCTATTAATATCGTTTGGCATCTCATTGGCCGCAATTGTTTTTCCCTTAACAATCAGGTAATCCGAATTGATTGATGCACTATCGATAACAAGTTGTGTCGGTCTTAAATGTTCGGTAGATTTGGCATTACCACGGTCCAGGTTAAAATATAGCCCCAAAATGCTTAAGAGAATTTGTATGTAAAGCATAAAACAATTAGATAGTGGTATAAAAGTATTAATTTTATTGAATAACGATGCAGGCTTTAGATGATATACAACAAGTTGGTGGGTTAAACCTGGAGCTTTTAGCCCGGCAAGTAGTAGAAGGGTTTATTACCGGCCTCCATAAAAGCCCCTTTCATGGCTTTTCGGTTGAGTTTGCCGAGCATCGTTTATATAATAGTGGCGAATCGATAAAAAATATAGACTGGAAACTTTATGGACGCACGGACAAACTGTTTGTAAAACGTTTTGAAGAAGAAACTAACCTTCGTTGTCAGTTGGTATTAGACGTTTCTTCATCCATGTATTATCCCGAGAAAACCCTTAATAAGTTACTATTTTCTGTTTATGCCGCTGCATCGCTTATATATCTTCTAAAAAAACAGCGGGATGCTTTTGGATTAAGCTTTTTTTCTGATAAAGTAGAGTTTTCAAGTCCGGTGAAATCAACATCACTTCACCAAAAATACTTGTTTTCTGTACTGGAACGTATTACAAAACAGCCCATAAAAAAGAAAAAAACCGCCGTAGCGGAGGCCTTGCATGAAATAGCAGAGCAAATTCATAAACGGTCTTTAGTGATTGTTTTTAGTGATATGTTGCAATCAGATAATAATGGTTTACCCGATATCTTTTCAGCATTACAACATTTAAAATATAAAAAACACGAAGTAATTCTTTTTAATGTACTTGATTATCAAAAAGAATTAGATTTTGACTTTAAAAACAGGCCTTATCACTTTATTGATATGGAAACAGGAGAGGAACTAAAAATTAATCCTGTACAGGTAAAAGAAACGTATATCCATGCCATGAATACCTATCAACATGAACTTCAGTTGAAATGCGGGCAGTATGGTATTGATCTGATTAATGCAGACATTCATCAGGGTTTTTACCAGGTATTGCATACCTATTTAATTAAACGTGGAAAAATGATTTGATGCCGTTTTTTCTACCACAGCATTTTGAAATCTAAAGTCTGTTTTATTTGTTTATCCCTTAAATCTATCTTATGAATCAAGTAGCAGAAGCAATACACGGCCATATCTCTATTGATGTTTTAAGTGATGACGGCCAGTTCCCAAATAATCAAAAGCTGCCTTTATTGGTTTACAAAGGTGTTTTGCACTTGCATCCCGATGATGAGGCAACCGCTATTATAGCGCTTTTTAAGAAAAACAATTGGACTAACAGTTGGAAAAATGGTATTCTGCATGAGCATCATTACCATAGTACGACTCATGAAGTATTGGGTGTTTTTTGTGGGAAAGCAGATGTTCACGTAGGTGGACCTGAAGGGGTTTGTGTAGAACTGGTAAGAGGCGATGTAATTATTATTCCTGTCGGTGTGGCACACAAATGTACAGAAGCCAGCCGTGATTTTGTCTGCATTGGCGCTTATCCGGAAGGCAGACAGTATGATATGAATTATGGAAAGGAAGGAGAGAGGCCAGGTGTAGACGAAAACATTTCTAAAGTGCCTCTACCCGAGAAAGATCCCGTTTTTGGAGATAAGGGGCCACTTAAAGAAAACTGGAAAGTTAAATAGTATATTAGACAACAGGCTGTATATGATAATCCTATCAGCTATGGGCTACTTTTTGCTGATATACTTTTAACCACCAGGAGACATTAATAACAAGAAGGCAAAAAAGTAAAAAACAGGCCATTAACAATGCGAATCCGGGAATTATTCCAGCCATTTCATCGTATTGTCGGTTACCGGCCTCTGTAAATACGCCCCAATATCCAAAAACGCCAAAGACGATTGTCAGTAATCCAAAAAATAGATTTAGCTTCATCCTGATTTTCCAAGCCAATTTTATTATTCGCGACATACTTAAGAGGACGAGAAGTAGGGCACATATGCCTGAAACCCATAAAAAATAATCACCAATATCATCCGTAATCACCTCACCCCATAAGGATCGACCAAGAATATAGCCGATTATAGAAACAATTAGAATAAGACCGAAAATACGTATAAGTTTCTTTTTCATAAATACTAAATCATTTAGGGCTTAAATCCCAATTTTAAGGCTTTGTTTTTATCCTCAGTAGCACCTTTCTTATCTCCTAATACTGATCTTGTAACACCACGATTGTAAAGTGCTTCTGCATAATCCGGTTTAAGTTCAATCGCTTTAGTAAAATCTAATATTGCTCCCGAATAATCTGTAAGATTACCTTTTGCCTGGGCACGTTCGTTATAAAATTCAGCTTTTTGAGGATTAATCTCTATTGCTTTAGTAAAGTCAACTATCGCATTTTTGTAGTTATATAAATTAGATTCCAATATACCCCGGTAAAAATAAGCTTCTGAGTGAACTGGATTGAGATGAATTGCTTTGCTAAAATCATCCATTGCTTTTAAATCATTATTAAGTTCATGATTGGTATGGGCCCGACTATAATAAACTTCAGCATTGTTTGGATTTAACTCGATTGCTGTGTCAAAATCTTTTAGTGCTCCAATATGATCTTTCAAATTATGTTTTGCACTACCTAAGTTAAAATATAAAATATCCCTCGAAATAGAGGATTTATCGGGATTTAACTCAATAACCTTATTAAAATCTGCTATAGCTTCACGATAATGTTCTAGTTTAAATTGTGTAAGCCCTCTGTTATAATAGCCTTCTATATACAATGGCTTAATTTTGATAGCTTTACTAAAATCTGCTATGGCATTACGGTAATCTTTAAGATCGCTTCTGGCAATGCCTCGATTATTATAGGCTCTTACAAAAGTAGAATCAAGTTTAATAGCGATGCTAAAATTTAATATAGCACCATTAGGGTTAGTTGTAATGAGCCCTTTCTCAACATAATTTTCAGCCGTTCCTACGTTGTAGCCTAATTCAGAAGCTTTTTTTCTATCTTCTGCAGCGCCATTCCTGTCGCCAATTAAGAGTTTCACTTCACTGCGCCTACAATGTATTTCACCGTCGTAAGGGTCGAGTGTAATTGCTTTATCAAAGGTTTTTATAGCAGTATCATAATTATTTAGTTGCATTTGAGTTAGTCCCAGAGTTTTATAGGGTGTAGCAAGGTTAGGATTCAGCTGGATGGCTTTATTCAAATCTTCTATGGCTCCTTTATAATCTTCAATCCAATATTTTTCTGCCCCGCGTCCACCAAAGGCATGAGGATCTTGTGGGTCTAATTGAATAGCTTTATCAAAGTCTGCACGGGCAGTACTGTCTTTAAGCATGATTTTTGCAAGCCCACGTGCAGTATAAGCTGCGGTATTATTGCTATCAAGCCTTAATGCCTGATTAAAGCTTCTTATTGCAGTAGCATAATCATTGACGTCAAACTTCTTTAATCCGTATAAAGTATATTCATCCGCTGTTTGCGCATAAGATAAATCAATTATTCCAGTCAATAATGCACCTAAAATGATGATAATTCGTCCTCTCATACTTTTCTTATTCTTAACCGATCACTATCCTCAGTTTAGCAAATTTTAATAGCAGCTGTTTCTGTCCAATCTCTTTAAAAAAGACGGTTGCTTTCACATCAGGCTTATTGCCTTCCAGTGTTAATACCTTTCCAAAACCAAAACGTTCATGCTCTACCTCCATGCCTACCTGTAAATTCGACGTATCCGAAGGTGCGAAATCCGGACTGGGTACATGTGCTTTAGGTAAAATGGAGGTTATTTTAGGTTTTGAAGCCGGTTTAGGCTTTGAAAAAGTATCACCAGAAGAACGGTTGTCCCAAGCGTTTCGCTCATCATCAAAGAATGAACTACTCGCAGGTTTTTGTAATGGTTTGAAATCAATCTCCAAATATTTCGGATCAATCTCATCAATAAAGCGACTGGGTTCGCAATTGGTTAAGGTACCCCAACGATAGCGGGAAGTGGCGTATGACAGCGTCAACTTTTTTTCCGCCCGGGTTATCGCTACATAAAACAAGCGCCTTTCCTCTTCCAGATCGGCTCTGGAGCTTAATGATAGTTGCGATGGGAATAAATTTTCTTCTAAGCCCACTACAAATACATTCGCAAACTCTAATCCTTTTGAAGAATGAATCGTCATTAACGAAACCGTATCCGCATTGGGGTTTTTGTCATTGTCTTCGTTGGTCAATAAGGCCACATCCTGCATAAACACATCTAACCCTTTTTCCTCAATATCCTCCCGTTCGCTAAATTCTTTTATCCCGTTTAGCAATTCCTGGATATTTTCGTACCGGTTCAAGCCCTCTACCGATTTATCCTCATACAAATCTTTCAGTAAACCAGAATGCTGGGCAATGTGTAGAGCAGCATCGTAAGCTGTATGGTCTTTTGCGATTACCTGGAAACTCTGGATAAGTGTAGCAAAGCTTCCAACCGAAGTGGAACTACGGCCATCTAAATACTTAGATGGGTCGCAGATTACATCCCATAATGTGATATTATTTTTATCTGCCGAAACAATAATACGATCAACCGTGGTATCACCAATTCCTCTACGTGGGTAATTGATTACACGTTTTAACGCCTCTTCGTCGTTTGGGTTAAACGTCAGGCGGAAGTAGGCAATTAAATCTTTAATCTCTTTGCGTTGATAGAAAGAGAGTCCGCCATAAATTTTATATGGGATATTCAACTTTCTCAAAGCTTCTTCCATTGCCCTGGATTGCGCATTGGTACGGTAAAGAATAGCGAAATTCTGATATTTTAACCCTTTTAACGAGCGCTCTTGTGCAATTTCCTCAGCTATTATTTTGCCTTCTTCATTATCACTGAAAGCACGAATGACTTTTATTTTATCACCAGTTTCATTTTCAGAATAAACCTCTTTTTTTAACTGATTTTTATTGTTAGCGATAATGCTGTTGGCTACCTGAACAATATTTTGGGTTGAACGATAATTCTGCTCCAACTTAAATACTTTCAGCTCGGGATAATCCTTTTCAAAGTTTAAAATATTCTGAATATTGGCTCCGCGAAAAGCGTAAATACTTTGGGCATCATCACCTACAACGCATAGATTTTCGGTTATGGCAGCCAGTTTTTTTACAATCAGGTACTGTGAAAAGTTGGTATCCTGGTACTCATCCACCATCAAATACTTAAACTTATTTTGGTATTTGTAGAGTACATCCGGGTGGTCTTTTAACAACACATTGGTTTTAAAAAGCAAATCGTCAAAATCCATTGCTCCGGCTTTAAAGCAGCGTTGGGTATAAATTTGATAGATTTCGCCCAGCTTACCCCGTCCGCTCGAAAAATCCTCTGCCTGTATTTGTTCATTATTCAGATACTCTGCAGCTGATATTAAGTTGTTTTTGGCAGATGAGATTCGATTGTAAACGAAGTTGGCATTATACAGTTTATCGTCTAAAGCCTGTTCTTTTAAAATAGTACGAATCAGACTCTTGCTATCATCCGTATCGTAAATAGTAAAGTTGTTGGGGTAGCCTATTTTTTCGGCCTCTACTCGTAAAATTTTAGCGAAGACAGAATGGAAGGTTCCCATCCAGCTATTTTTAGCTTCGGTGCCAACCACGTTCATAATCCGTTCACGCATTTCTTTAGCGGCCTTATTGGTAAAGGTGAGCACCAGGATATTGAACGGATCAACTCCCTTTTTAATTAAATGCGCTACCCGGTAGGTAATTACCCGGGTTTTGCCCGAGCCGGCACCAGCTACAATCATTACGGGGCCTTCTGTTTGCTCTACAGCTTCCCGTTGCGAAGGATTTAATCCCCTTAAATATTCCAAAACCCTGCTTCTGTTTTTATTACAAAATTAGCAAATGGCAAAGAGATTTCCGGTGAATGTGGAAAGACAATTCAATTTTTACTGCTATTCGATAGGATTTTATACAGATAAAAGATGTCCAATGATTTTATTCTATGCGCTCCCCCAAAAGAAATAATATTTTAAATTTGCCAAAAACCTGAATGATGCAAGAAATTAAAAAATATGTGGAAACGCACAAACAGCGCTTCTTAGACGAATTGTTTGAATTGCTCCGTCTTCCTTCTGTCAGTGCGGATTCAAAATATAAAAATGAGGTATTAAAAACCGCCGATTTTGTTGCTACTAAGTTAAAAGAAGCCGGGGCGGATAAAGTAGAGGTTTGCTCTACTGCCGGTTATCCCATTGTTTATGGGGAAAAAATGATTGATCCTGCCAAACCTACGGTTTTGGTGTATGGGCATTACGATGTACAACCACCGGATCCCTTAGAACTTTGGAAAACGCCGCCTTTTGAACCGACTATCCGGGATGGTAAAATTTTTGCCCGTGGTGCCTGCGATGACAAAGGCCAGTTTTACATGCACGTAAAGGCTTTTGAATTGATGATGCAAACCAATTCGCTGCCTTGTAATATCAAATTTATGATTG
>JANWIB010000043.1 GCA_025450155.1 Sphingobacteriaceae bacterium | reverse complement strand
GTTTTGGCATACGAAAAGCAATTGAAAACACTATTTTTCCGGTTCAGGAAGATCAGGTTCTTAAAGATTATATTAAGGGATATTTGATTTCACATGCGCATCTCGACCACGTTTCGGGGTTAATTATTAATTCGCCAGATGATGCTAAAAAGAATATTTATGCCCTGCCTGGGGTACTGGATATCCTCAAAAGCCATTATTTCACTTGGAAAAGCTGGGCAAACTTTGCCAACGAAGGCGATTTACCAGCACTGAGTAAATACCAGTACGTCCCTTTAATTGAAAAACAGGAAATGGCTATAGAAAATACCGGACTGCGTGTAAAGGCTTATTCTTTGAGTCATGCTAATTCATACCAGAGTACCGCGTTTTTAATCAGTAAGGAAGAAAATAAAATTCTTTACCTGGGCGATACCGGTGCGGATGAAATAGAAAAATCGAATAAGTTGCTGATGCTTTGGAAAGAAATTGCCTCCTGTATAAAGAACAAACAACTAAAAGCGATATTTATCGAAGTGTCTTTTCCAGATGAACAACCCGAAAAGCTGCTTTTTGGGCATCTTACTCCAAAACTGTTGATGAAGGAAATGGGGGTTTTGGCTAAGCAAGTAGATTCGGATTTGTTAAAAGAATTTCCGGTGGTGATTACACACATGAAACCAGTAGACAATAATGAACAAAAAATAAAACAACAATTGGGCGAACAAAACCAACTCGGGCTTAAACTGATATTTCCTGTTCAGGGAGAATTACTCAAGTTTTAGTACTAGTGATAAATAAACTCTCCACACACTGATTGAATCGTTACCTGTTTTTTGTCTGACGCTTCAACCCGGCCAACAATTTGCGCATCAACACCAAAATGCTCAGAAATCTTAATGAGATCAGCAGCAACTTCATACGGTACATAGAGTTCCATTCGATGACCCATATTAAATACCTGGTACATTTCCTGCCAGCTGGTACCCGATTGTTCCTGTATCAGCTTAAATAAAGGAGGAATAGGAAAAAGGGTGTCTTTGATTATGTGTAGCTTATCAATAAAGTGCAGAATTTTGGTTTGGGCACCACCACTGCAATGCACCATTCCATGTATTTGAGAACGATAGTTGTCCAACATCGTTTTAATTACCGGAGCATATGTACGGGTAGGTGAGAGAACCAGTTTTCCGGCTGTGATTTTTGAGCTATCTCCTAAATCAACTTTATCCGTCAATTTTTTATTTCCGGCAAAAACAAGCTCATAAGGGACAGAAGGGTCATAGCTTTCCGGGTATTTTTCGGCTACGTATTTGTGGAAAACATCGTGGCGGGCAGAAGTGAGGCCATTGGAACCCATGCCTCCATTATATTCTTTTTCATAGGTGGCTTTTCCGTAAGAAGCCAAGCCTACAATTACGTCGCCAGGTTTTATTTCGTCGTTAGAAATTACATCTTTACGCTGCATCCGGCAGGTTACTGTTGAATCAACAATAATGGTTCGGACTAAATCACCTACATCAGCTGTTTCTCCCCCGGTAGAATAAATGCCTATGCCTAACTCACGCAGATTTGCCAGGATTTCTTCTGTGCCATTAATAATTTCGGCAATAACCTCTCCAGGGATTCGATTTTTATTTCTGCCAATGGTAGAAGAAAGCAGAATATTGTCTGTAGCTCCTACGCAAAGCAGATCGTCTATATTCATTACGATTGCATCTTGTGCAATTCCTTTCCAAACAGAAATATCACCCGTCTCTTTCCAATAAACATAGGCCAGAGAAGATTTTGTTCCTGCGCCATCGGCATGCATGATATTACACCAGGCTTCATCTCCTCCTAAAATATCGGGAATGATTTTGCAAAAGGCTTTTGGAAAAATACCTTTATCAATGTTTTTTATGGCGTTGTGGACGTCTTCTTTGCCGGCAGAAACACCACGTTGATTGTATTTAAGGTCTGGCATGAATACAAATGTAGGAGTAAGATATGAGATATGAGAATAGGCTATATTAAATAAGAAAGTCCCAAAATTTTGGGACTTTCTTACCATAAATTATAGCTCTATTTGATAAATAGCAACTCTCTAAATTTAGGGAGCGGCCACTGGGCATCATCAATTAAAACCTCTAATTTATCTACATGATAGCGGATAGGTTCAAAATATGATTTTACTTTTTCATCATATGCGATTGCTTTCTTCCGTACATCTTCCAAAACATTTGCTTTCTTCCGTTCATCAATCATTGCCTCTACATTGCTTTTGATAAAGTTTACGTGCTCCGATATTTTAGTGATGAAGTTTAGCTGAGCCTTATAAGAATCTTATTTTAATCCAATCTCTTTTAATCCGCGTACGTTGTTAATTAATTGTGTTTGGTAGTTAATGGCAGACGGAATAATGACATTAGTTATTAAATCGCCAATAACGCGAGCTTCAATTTGAAGTTTTTTGTAATAGTTTTCAAGCAGAATTTCATGACGGGCATGTGATTCACGTTTGCTGTAAACCCCTGTTTTTTCAAATAATTCTTCCGTTTTCTCAGCAAGTAAAACATCAAGTGCCTTAGGCGTAGTCTTGATATTAGATAATCCTCTTGCTGCTGCTTCTTTTGCCCATTCATCACTATAACCATTTCCTTCAAAACGAATGTTTTTTGATTCTTTGATGTATCGTTTAATTACAGTCATTAAGGCTACATCTTTCTTCTCACCCTTTTTAATCAATTTATCTACTTCTGTTTTGAATTTGGTCAATTGTTCCGCAACAATTAAATTCAAAATAGTCATGGGGTTTGCCGAATTTGCCGAAGAACCCACAGCCCGCAACTCAAACTTGTTTCCGGTAAAAGCAAATGGTGAAGTGCGATTACGATCGGTATTATCTAAAAGAATTTGAGGTATTTTAGGAATATTAGTCCATAACTGGGTTTCTTGTTTCATTTTAGAAGTAACACGCGAGGTTTCAATTTCATCTAAAACATTGCTCAATTGACTTCCCAAAAAGATGGATATAATAGCAGGGGGCGCTTCATTGGCACCTAAACGATGGTCATTACTTACCGAAGTAATAGAGGCACGAAGTAAATCGGCATGTTCAAAAACAGCCCTGATGGCATTAACAAAGAAGGTAAGGAACATCAGATTATTTTTTGGCGTTTTGCCGGGAGAAAGCAGGTTTTTTCCGGTATTAGTAATTAACGACCAATTGTTATGCTTCCCCGAGCCATTAATGCCAGCAAATGGTTTTTCATGCAATAGCACTTTAAAATTATGACGTTTAGCCACTTTGTCCATTAAATCCATTAACAATTGGTTATGATCAATAGCTAAGTTGATTTCCTCGTAAATAGGAGCGCACTCAAATTGAGAAGGTGCTACCTCATTGTGACGGGTTTTTAAAGGAATTCCAAGTTTAAGTGCTTCGATTTCAAAATCCTGCATAAAAGCTTGTACCCGTTCTGGAATAGAGCCGAAATAGTGGTCTTCTAACTGTTGGTTTTTTGCAGACATGTGGCCAAACAGCGATCTTCCGGTTTGGTATAGATCAGGCCGTGCATTGTAAAGGGCAAGATCAATAAGAAAATACTCCTGCTCAATACCTAATGAAGCATTTACTTTTTCAATGGCTTTATCAAAATACTGTGCAACGCCTACGGCGGCTTTATCTAAGGCACTTAGTGCCTTTAATAACGGAGCTTTATAGTCAAGGGCCTCGCCAGTATAAGAGATAAAAACAGTGGGAATACATAAGGTACCTCCCATGATGAAGGCAGGGGAAGAAGGATCCCATGCTGTATAGCCGCGGGCTTCAAACGTGCTTCGAATGCCACCGTTAGGGAAACTGGAAGCATCGGGCTCTTGCTGTGCCAATGCTTCTCCTGAAAATTTTTCTATCCCAGATCCATCACTGCCAGGTTCAAAAAAGGAGTCGTGTTTCTCTGCTGTTGAACCGGTTAAGGGTTGAAACCAGTGTGTATAATGGGTAACACTTTTGGTAATTGCCCATGCTTTCATCGCCGATGCCACCTGCTCGGCAATTTCTCGGTCAATGGGAACACCTAATGTGATTGAATTATTGATGCTTTCGTATGCTTCTTTTGATAAATATTCTTTCATTTTTTTCTTATCGAAAACATTTTCGGAAAAAAAATCAGAAATTTTGTTAGAAGGAAGCTTAACTTCTGGAATTGTTCTTGTTAAAACTGCATTTAATGCTTGAAATCTTAAATTTGACATTTTTTTCTATCAATTTTTATACTTTATGAAGCAATAATACAATTTTTTGATTAAAAGTTTGATAAAAGGCTATTTTTTTAATAAAAAAATCAAAAAAATAATTTTTAGTGTTTCGTTTTTTGTATAAGTACTATTTAGATTATTTTTTATGGAATAAAAGAGACTTCTACATCTTAAATAAAAACCAATATCATGATAGGCCAAAAATTTAATGTTTATAAGACCGAGTGGCTCGAGCTTGTATTCGCCAACAGAAATCAGCTTTATGGCGCTTATGAATTACGCAAAACGTATTCAGCGACATTAATTAAAGCATTGTTTGTAGCTTCTGCATTTTTAATAGGTTTGGTAAGTATACCGTTTGCCTATCAGCAGTATATTTCTAAAAAGGATATTCCTCTGGAGCAAAGCTCTGCTAATGATATTGTGAAATTAACTGATGTAAATATCCTTCCTAAAAAAGAATTACCTAAGTTAAAAACTCCTAAAGCAGAAAAACAAGCAAACCCGGTTAAAGTGCAGACCAAAAAGTTTGTTCAGTTAAGAGTAGTTCAAGGCATACCTGCAGATGTTGTTCCAACTATTCAGGAACTCAATACATCGGTAATAGGTAGCCAGACTGTGAGTGGTTCGCCAACAAATACGAATACTGGAGATTTGACAGGACCTAAGGGAGACGGTACGCCGAAAATTGACAATGAAATCCATTCATCAGTAGAAAATTACCCTTCGTTTCCTGGCGGGATGGAAAAATTCTATAGCTATTTAAGTCGTAGTTTGCGGTATCCAAGTCAAGCAGCAGAAAATAATATTATGGGAAAGGTGGT
>JANWIB010000042.1 GCA_025450155.1 Sphingobacteriaceae bacterium | reverse complement strand
GGCTGTTGCCGAGCCAATTATCCGCAATGCCAGCATGATAAGTTTTGATATTTCTGCTATTCGTTCTGCCGATGCGGTTGCCAATGCCAATGCAACACCGAATGGTTTTTATGGGGAGCAGGCCTGTCAGCTTTGCCGGTATGCGGGTATGAGCGATAAACTATCATCCATTGGTTTTTATGAGTTTAATCCGGCCTTTGATCAAAACGGCCAAACCGCACTTTTACTAGCGCAAATGCTTTGGTATTTTTTGGATGGATTTTATAACCGGAAAAAAGATTTGCCTTTACAGCCTAAATCACAATATCTTATTTACAGAACCTCGCTGAAAAACGAGGCGCATGAATTGGTTTTTGTGAAAAGTAAAAAAACCGACCGTTGGTGGATGCAGGTTCCTTATCCTATAAATTCAAAAAATGAACGTTATCATTTAGTTCCTTGCCGTTACGAAGATTATCAAATGGCTTTGGAAGGCGAAATGCCTGATCTATGGTGGCGGACTTACCAGAAATTGGTATGACGTATAACATTTATTCTTCGTAATTTTGCTACGATCTATTAGAATCTAATATGAAAAAAATTCTTATCCTTCCGCTTCTTCTTGCCTCGGCCGTTTTTGCGCAAACAGGGAATTCTATGTTAAGCGGGAAAATAGGCAATTACAATGCTCCGGCTAAAGTCTTCCTGACGTACACGTTGAATGGAAAAAATATGATGGATTCTGTCGTGCTAAAAAACGGCATTTTTGAGTTTAAGACGATGGTTAAGGAACCTTTTTCTGCTTTGTTGGCTTTAGATCGTACAGGCACTGGATTTCAAAACATTGACTTTAAGAATAATCCGGATATTTTAGGAATTTATCTTGAGGAGGGAAGTACTCAAATTGAAAGCTCCGATTCCATTTCAAAAGCCGTAATTACTGGCTCTAAATTGAACGATGAAGGCCGCACCTTGCAAAAGCTATTGAAGCCCTTAGAGGCAAAGATGTTGACTTTAAACAACGATTATCAATCAGCTTCCAGTGAGAAAAGGGGATCCTCTGAGTTTAACTCATCATTGAAAAGCCGTTATGATCAGATTCGGGAAGAGCAATTGGATGTTTTAAAAAGTTTTATAAAAAGTCATCCGGATAGTTATGTTAGTCTTGACGCTTTGTGGGCTTTAGCGGGTGAAAATCCTGAATATGCTCAAGTTTCACCTTTATTCGATGTTTTATCCCCTTCACTGAAAGCAACAGAGCGTGGAAAAGCCCTGGGGGTTCATATTGAAACTGATAAAAACGTTTCTATAGGTGCTATGGCATTAGATTTTACCCAGAAGGACCCTAATGGAAAACCAGTTAAATTATCAGACTTTCGTGGTAAATATGTGCTTTTAGACTTTTGGGCTTCCTGGTGTGGCCCCTGCCGTCAGGAAAATCCTAACTTAGTTCGGGTTTTTAATAAGTATAAAAACAAAAATTTTACCGTTTTAGGCGTTTCTTTAGATAGAGAGAACGGCAAAAAATCCTGGCTAAAAGCTATTGAAAATGATAAACTGACCTGGACACAGGTATCTGACCTGAAGTACTGGCAAAATGAGGTAGCAGTAATGTATAATATTCAATCTATCCCTCAGAACTTTTTATTGGACCCCAATGGGAAAATCGTTGCCAAAAATCTGCGAGGTGAGGAGTTGGATGCAAAACTATCTCAGTTAATAAAATAAGTTTGCATTAAAATAAATCGAAGCCGATATCGGTTCGAAAATATTTACCATCCCAATATATCCTTCCTGCATCCGTTACCGCTTGTTGCACGGCGTTAAACAGATTATCCTGAACGGAAGTTATTGCTAAGACCCTTCCACCGTCTGTTTTTACTTCGTCATTATCTAACGCTGTACCTGCGTGGAAGACATATGAGCTCCTGATATTTGATATTCCTGAGATTACTTTCCCCTTTAGATATTCACCAGGATAACCGCTGGCAACAAGCATAACCGTAGCGGCTGTTTTGGGCGAAATTTTTAGCTCTTTTTCAGTTAAATTCTCTTTTGCAACACCTAATAACAGTTCCACAAAATCACTTTCAATGCGTGGAAGCACACTTTCAGTTTCAGGGTCGCCCATACGTACATTGTATTCAATCACATAAGGATCTCCACCCACGTTCATCAATCCAATGAAAATAAAGCCTTTATAATGGATTTGATCAGCTTTCAAGCCATATATTGTCGGCTGGATAATTCGATCTTCCACTTTTTTCATGAACTCCTCATTCGCAAAAGGAACTGGAGAAACAGAACCCATCCCCCCGGTATTCAGCCCGGTATCACCTTCTCCAATGCGTTTGTAATCTTTTGCTTCCGGCAGTATTTTATAAGAATGTCCATCAGTAAGCACAAATACCGAAAGTTCAATCCCCGTTAAAAATTCTTCAATAACCACGGTACTGCTGGCTTCACCAAACTTTGCATCCTGGAGCATAGCCACAAGCTCCGTCTGTGCTTCTTCCAGCGTTTGGCAAATTAATACCCCTTTTCCCGCTGCCAGGCCATCAGCCTTTAGCACAACCGGGAATTTATGCGTTTCCAGGTAAGAAAGCCCTTCATTAAGCGAATGGATGGTGAACGAGTGCGAGGCACCCGTAGGGATGAAATTGCGACGCATAAATGCTTTAGAAAATGTTTTACTGCCTTCCAACTGTGCGCCATCTGCTTTAGGCCCAATCACCGGGATGTTTTTTAAATCCTCATCCTCTAAGAAATAATCGTGTATCCCCTTAACTAAGGGTTCCTCCGGCCCTACTACCACCATACCGACCTGGTTTTTCAATACAAATTCCTTGATGGCGTCAAAATCAGTAGGTTTTAGATGAACATTTTTGCCATAAGCGCCAGTTCCTGCATTGCCAGGGGCAATAAAAAGTTGGCTGCAATGCTTACTTTGAGCCATTTTCCAGGCAAAAGCGCTTTCCCTTCCGCCAGAACCAAGTAAAAGAATGTTCATAAAGACAAAGATAAAATAATCAAATTAGTTCGTATGGTATTGCTTATTGCTAATCCTGTACTGAATCTTTTAATAGTTTCCCTAATAAAAACTATTTCTTACTTTTGATTCTTAAAATAAATCTTGATTATATGAAAGCTTTCTTATTCACAGTATTTTTTAGCACCATTGCTTTTTTAGCGAATGCACAATTAGAAGGGTCTAAGCAAATTTTTGAAAGCCCTAAGCTTAAGTCTGAAATCCAAAAGCATAAAATAGTGGCTATTTTGCCTTTCGATGTTAAAATCAGCTACAAAAAACAACCTAAAAACTTTAGTGCCGAAGCAAATCGCGATCAGGAAAAATCAATGTCCAAGTCAATACAGTCTAGCATGTATACGTTCTTGTTAAGGAAAGCAGACGATTATACCGTTAGCTTTCAGGATGTAGATAAAACGAATATACTTTTAAAAAAGGCGGGGTTGGTGGATAAACTGGATGAGTCTACCAAAGATGAAATAGCAAAAGCCTTAGGTGTTGACGCGATATTAGGCGGTAGGTTTGAGACGGAACAAACCAGATCTGAAGCGGGCGCTATTGTCGGTACCGTACTGTTTGGAAGTATCGGAGGAAAAACGGGTACCGGTACATTAACCCTGACCTTAAATAATGGCGCTGATGGGGAACTGCTTTGGCGATTTTTTAAGAAAATGAATGATATTGTACTGTCCTCCACAGATGACTTAGTAGAACATATGATGAGGAAGGTTTCACGTAATTTTCCATACGAAAAGTAGATATTTCGGATTTTCTATAACACAAAAAACTATGCCTTGAGTATTTGCTCAGGGCATAGTTTTTTATAACAATGTCTTCCGATAGCTAAGGCTAAATATTTTAACCCCACATAACATTATTTCTATAAAAGCATCAATTCTGCTTTTCCTGAAATAAACTATATTTGAATAAATTAAACCCTAAATTATGAACAAACTTTTTTTATCAGTAATGGCTTTACTAGCCTTTACCTCTTCTTTTGCCCAAAGGCAGGCAGATTATATCGAAAAATTTAATAATAAAATTGAAACAATATTGTTGAATAAACTCAATGGGCATGTGCTCATTAAAGAATCAGACAAGATTACAGATTTTAATCCCGAAAATAATAGTGCAGAATGGGTGGTTTCTGAAAAAGAGATAGGCGCAATGAGTACTTTAAATGTTGCTAAAAAACTTAATGCTGCTATGAGCGACCCAGATCTTTTAAAGATATTTGAATCCTCAGACCAACTTACATTTATAGAAAACTCACCTTTTATAAAAGGTGTAGTTAATGGAAAAGATGTTATCGTTAATGCATCGAATGGGCAGATAGTATTTAATTCAGAAGCAAAAGGTTACAAAGTTTTGTTGAGTCAATTTTTGCTAGAAGAGAAACAGTTCTTATTTTTTGCTGTAGAAGGCAAAGAGTTTAAAATAATTTTATACGACTTGGCATCTGGTAATGAAAAGTGGGCTACGTCAGTAGGAACCAAAGATGGTATGTTGAAATCTTTAACCGCTATGTTCTCAAGAAGCGCCCAAACCCGAAAGGATCAGGTTTTAGCTTCAGGAAATGCTATTTATGGCACCATTAATAATAAATTATATAAACTGGATAAAGAAAGTGGTAAGCTTTATTGGTCGCCAGATTATGAAGTTAGTCGGTTTTATGTCTCACAGGGAGGTGGCCACGTTATTATTATAAAAAATAATGGTGGAATATTGTCTTTGAAAAAAGATCTCAATGTATTGCAAGCAGAAACTGGTAAACCCATTTGGAAAGAAGATGTTACGACCAGATTTATTGCATATATCGAGGACTGGGGAGATAAGTTTTTGCTTGCCCATAGTTCCGGATTTAATTTTTATGATTATAGTACAGGGCAAAAAATTTGGAAGAAAAATGCCAAAGGGGATGATATAAAACAGGTAATTTCTATAGGGGATGATTACTTATATGTAGCAGATAATGAAATGAGTTTAATTGACAAAGACGGCAAGCAGAAATGGAAGAATTTTATTGAAATAAGTGATGATAAAACAGACCCGGTTTATTATTTGAATAAAATATACAATAACAGGGTATTTTACCTTACAGCTACCTACGGTAACATGGTTGATTATACTACAGGCAAGAAAATTTGGAGAGGCAATATAAAATTTGAAAAAGAAAGGCCGCTACTGTATGTTCAGGATGATAGGACAAAATCTTTTTTAGTTTATAATGATGAAAAACTGTATAAGTTTGATCCCAATGCTACCGATAAACCAGAAGCTTTTTCAAAACTGAGAGTTAAAAATGAAAAGAGCCTTTCTGGAATAGAATTGTTTGATTGGGGCGTTTCCTTAACAGGGGAAAATGAGGTTATAGGAGTGAATTTAGATGGTTCTACAAAATATCAGAAAACGTATAAAGAACCGGGAGAAGCTGCCAGAAGATTATTGAAAACCGGGGCAATTATTGGATCTGGATATTTTGGTTTAAGGGCGGGCTTGAAGGAAGGCCTTGCAAGTATAGAAACTTCTGTTGTTTACAAAAACGAAAAAGGGGAAACCGTTACCGAAAG
>JANWIB010000041.1 GCA_025450155.1 Sphingobacteriaceae bacterium | reverse complement strand
CAATTCATATGATTTTGGCAAAAAAATATGTGAAAAACTGAGAGAATTACTGCCCCGACAACAATTTGAAATTGCTATTCAGGCTTCTATCGGAGCGAAAGTAATTGCCCGGGAAAACGTACGAGCTTTACGAAAAGATGTAACTGCAAAATGTTATGGTGGTGATATTTCGCGTAAGCGTAAATTACTAGAAAAACAGAAAAAAGGTAAAAAACGTATGCGCCAGGTGGGAAATGTAGAAATTCCACAATCAGCCTTTATGGCTGTGTTGAAATTAGATTAACAGATATGAGATGTGAGATTTTAATTCTTCTCATATCTCATATCTCATATCTCATACTATGCAATTACTCGACGGAAAATACGTATCAGAAAAACTAAAACAGGAAATCACCGCTGAGGCTGCTGCTGTATTAGCAACGAGGGGGCGACAACCTCATTTAGTAGCTATTTTAGTTGGTAATGACGGTGGCAGCGAAACTTACGTTGCCAGTAAGATGAAAAACTGCCAGAAGGTAGGTTTTAAGTCCACTTTAATTCGCTATGATAATTCTGTTTCAGAAGAAGAATTATTGAATAAAATTGAGGAAATTAATCAAGATACCGAAGTTGATGGTTTAATTGTTCAATTACCCCTCCCCAAACATATTGACCCGGAAAAAGTAACGGAAAAAATTGATTACCGGAAAGATGTGGATGGCTTCCACCCTATTAATCTCGGTCGGATGATGCGTAATTTGCCTTGTTTTATACCTGCTACTCCTTATGGAATTCTTTTAATGCTGAAGGAATATAAAATTGAGACGTCTGGTTTACATTGTGTAGTGATTGGCAGAAGCAATATCGTGGGTAGTCCGATGAGTATTTTAATGGCTAGGGATGCTAAGCCTGGAAATTGTACGGTTACATTAACGCACAGCAAAACCAGAAACTTAAATGAAATTGTCCGTTCTGCGGATATTATAATAGCAGCCATTGGTAAGAAAAATTTTATTACAGTTGATATGGTTAAAGAAGGCGCAGTGGTTATTGATGTGGGCATTAATCGTGAAGTTTCTACCGAAACTAAATCGGGCTATAAACTTTACGGGGATGTGGACTTTAAAAACGTTGCCCAAAAATGTTCCTGGATTACTCCTGTTCCAGGAGGTGTGGGATTGATGACGATTGTAGGGTTGCTAAAAAATACGCTTGCTTCGGCTAAAAAAGAGATTTATTCCTAATCTTAATTTATCTATTCAAAATGTACGTATAAAATATTTTTTATTTACGTATATATTATTATATTTGTATAAATCTTTGAAAAATGGATACCAAACTAACACTTAGTTTTAACGAAGAAGTTGTACGAAAGGCTAAAAAGTATGCGGCAGATAACAACATCAGCTTATCCAGGCTTATTGAATACTTATTGCAAAAAACTACATCAACAGAGTATAAATCGTTAGAAGAGCTCCCTATAGCCGATTGGGTTTTCCAGGTTGCAGAAGGAAAAGCCGATTACCAGGTTAAACGCAAAAGGAAAACAGCTAAAGAAGATTTTTTTGCATCTAAAAAATGAATCTGTTTTTAGATGCAAATATTCTGGTCTCTGTTTTAAATAAAGAATATCCCTTGTTTCCCTATACTTCCCGTATCCTTAGCATTGCCGGTTCCAGGCAATATACATTATTCACCTCTCCGGTATGCCTTGCTATAGCTTTCTACTTTGCGGAAAAGAAACATGCTTCAAATCTTGCTAAGAAAAAGATAGAAATTTTATGCTCACACATTTCTATCGCATCAAACTCGGATAAGGGAGTTATGAAAACAGTAGAAAATTCTAAAATTCATGATTTTGAAGATGGGTTAGAATATTATGCGGCTTTAGAAAGTGGTTGTAATTGCATTATTACCGAAGACCAACACGACTTTTATTTCTCAGAAATTGAGGTATTTAACAGCGCCGATTTTTGCAGAAAATACTTACTGAAATAATTACAAAAGATACGTTTCTGGTATTTTAATAGGTTCTTTTTCATCACTCCAGATCATAGCAGTAATTAACCATTTACCGTTGTGAAAAATGTATTGAATATAATTTATGCCGCGTTTCCAGGGTTGTGGGGCGGCAGCAGCCGACGCATATTCATATACACTAATACGCTGGGCAATGCTGCCAAAAATTTCTGTTTTATCAGAAATTTCCTGTTGGGAATAAAACGTAACATTCCCTTCATCTATCTGGTGCATGATAGCCTGAACATAACTTTGAACGGTAAAGTCAATGGGTTGTTCAAAATTGTTATTAATCAGCTTTCCTCCATCATAAAACAACTCCTGCAACTCATCGAACTTCGGATAATGCTCAGCATTAAAGCAAATACAATTGTAGAATTTTTCAGTGAGATGGTCAATTTCCTGGATGTTTATCATAAGCGAAATAATTTCTTTAGAAACGAGTTGTGTTCAGGAAGTTCCACATATATGCCGTCATCCCGCACTTCTATCGCATATGTATTGATATAATCGCCTTGCTCCGGAGCACCACGACCAGTTTCTAAATCATAAGAATAACGGTGATAAGGGCAAATAAGTTTTCCGTCCTCGCACCAGCCTTCACTCAAATTTGCACCGGCATGAGGACATTTGAGTTGTGTTACAAAAAACTTATCACCCGATTTAACCAGACACAATCTTTTACCCTCAACCGTAATCGCCCGGATAAAATCCACCTCTTTCACGTCAGTTTTAAGCAATATCCGTATCCACTTCATCTGTTTCCTTTTACTAAGATGTATATTTGTTGTGCTAAAATTACACAATGGCTCATCAAATACCAGAAGATGGAACCTTTTTACCCTTAATGGAAGAATTTTATACGATTCAGGGCGAAGGCTACCATTCGGGAAAAGCTGCCTATTTTATTCGTTTAGGTGGATGTGATGTGGGTTGCCATTGGTGTGATGTAAAAGAAAGCTGGGATGCCGAACTACATCCGCTTACTTCCGCTGATATGATTGTTGAGAATGCTGCTAAATATCCGGGTAAGGTTGTGGTAATTACAGGTGGTGAACCTCTTATATACAATCTGGATTATCTTACTTCAGTACTTAAAAAAAGAGGGATAAAAACATTCATCGAAACTTCAGGCGCTTATCCCCTTTCGGGTTATTGGGATTGGATATGTTTATCTCCGAAGAAATTTAAAGTTCCAAGGCCTGATATTGCCCCGTTAGCTGGCGAACTCAAAATAATTGTATTTAATAAGAGTGACTTTGCCTGGGCTGAGCAACACGCTGAACTAGTTTCTCCAAATTGCAAGCTTTATCTTCAACCCGAATGGTCGAAGGCTTCGACCATTACCCCTTTGATTATTGATTATGTAAAAGAAAACCCAAAATGGGAAATTTCGCTTCAAACACACAAATATTTGAACATTCCTTAAATTTTGGTGTTTTGTTTTAACTTTGGCTAAATCCAATTATATAACCATGAAAATTTTATTTGCCGCAATAATTTGTATTGCCTTTACCAGCTGTGTTTCAGCTCAAGGTGTTGATATTGAATATAGTGAGAATAATTTCTCTTCAATTATTTTACAGGGCTACTTTGCTAAAGCAAAAAATACTAAGGATAAAGCACCCGGAGTAGTCATTATTCACGAATGGATGGGATTAACCGAACATGCTAAAAATTCGGCTGATAAGTTGAGCGCTTTGGGCTATCATGCTTTTGCCGCGGATATTTATGGCAAGAACTATCGTCCTAAAAATATAGAGGAAGCGGCCCAATTTGCTGGAAAGTATAAAAAAGATCGGGCTTTGTATCACGCCCGAATTAAATTGGCAATTGATGAGTTGATTAAATTAGGTGCCGACCCGAATCAGATCGTAGTGATGGGCTATTGTTTCGGGGGAACAGGTGCATTGGAGGCAGCCAGAGCCGGATTTCCGGTAAAGGGAGTTGTTTCTTTTCATGGCGCATTAGACAAAGCTCCTAATGAGCCTATTAATCCAATTAAAGCTAAAGTATTAGTATTACATGGTGCAGATGACCCTTATGAACCGGAGCAGCAGATAAAAGATTTTCAACAGGAAATGCGAACTGCAAAAGCCGACTGGCAGATGATTTACTATGCCAATGCGGTCCATTCTTTTACCAACCCTCAGGCCGGTAATGACAATTCAAAAGGTGCCGCTTATAATGCTGTGGCCGATAAACGATCTTGGGAACATTTAAAAGTTTTCCTGAAAGAGGTTTTAGGGCAATAATCAACGAACCTATTTTACGGTTTTCCGTATTAGAGCTTTGTCATGAGATTTATATTAGCTGCAGTAGTTTTTATATGGGCTAATATTGCATTAGCCCAGCCTACACAATCATCAAATAAACAGGCGCAGAAACTCTACGAAGAAGCCGGTCAATCCATTTCTTATAAATTTTATGACAAGGCTATTGAACAACTACAAAAGGCAGTTGATATAGATACTAATTTTACTGCAGCATGGCAACAATTGGGTGATATTAACAGAAGATTGCTCCAATATGACCTTGCAAAAAGATATTACCAGAAAGTATTGAGTATTGACCCTGATTTTCATCCTGGAACTTATTTTGGGCTTGCAGAAAGTGAATTAAATACTGGCGATTATGTTAATGCGTTAAACCATTTTAAAACATATACCACCTACTCCCCTCTTTCCGAAAATAGCAAAAAGCTGACCGCTAAATATATTGCAGATTGCGAATTTAGTATCCAGGCTATTAAAAACCCGGTTTACTTTAAACCAAGAAACCTAGGCACTACAATTAACACGAAAGAGCAGGAATACCTTCCGGTAGTAACAGCAGATGAGGGAACGTTAATTTTTACACGCCAGGCAAACCGGAATGAAGACTTTTTTAAAAGCTCCAAACAAAACGAAACATGGGGAGAAGCTACTTTTCTAAGCAAAAATATTAATACTGATGCTTATAATGAAGGTGCTCAGTGTATCTCTCCCGATGGCCTGTATCTCTTCTTTACTGGTTGTAATCGACCCGATGGACTGGGCAGATGCGACATTTATGTTTGTCGGCGTGAAGGAAAAGACTGGAGCAAGCCCTTTAATATTGGCTCGCCTATTAATAGCCCTGGATGGGACTCGCAACCTTCGTTAAGTGCCGATGGACGAACCTTATATTTTGTGAGTACCCGGCCGGGAGGAATTGGAGGTTACGATCTTTGGAAAGCTGAATTAAAAGCTGATGGCTCTTGGGCAAATCCTGAAAATTTGGGTCCAAGCATTAATACGGCTTATGACGAACAATCTCCATTTATCCATCCGGATGACCAGACCTTATATTTTTCATCTAATGGCTGGCCGGGACTGGGGAACAAAGATTTATTTCTAAGTCGAAAAGACGAGGCAGGTAAATGGCAGAAACCAGAAAATTTGGGTTATCCTATCAATACGTTTAAAGAGGAAAGTGGGTTGACAATAAGCAGTAACGGAAAGACGGCCTTTTATGCTTCTGACCAGGAAGGTGGGTTTGGTGGATTAGATATTTATGCTTTTGACCTGACTGCTAAACTTCGCCCTCAGCTCGTTACGTATGTTAAAGGAATCGTATTTGATAAAAGCACCAAAGAGTTTCTGGACGCAAAAATTCAAATTATCAACTTAAAAAATGATAAGGTTGTTTATGATGATTTAAGCGATTATGAAACCGGCGAGTTTTTAGCAACAATGCCTTTAGGGAAAACATTCGCCCTGAATGTGGCTAAAGAGGGCTACCTTTTTTATTCAGAAAATTTCTCTTTAAATAACAAATCGAACAATCAGGAAAAGCCATTTCATATCGAGGTTCCCTTGCAGAAAATTGAAATTGGCGGCAAGGTGGTTTTGAAAAATATCTTCTTTGAAACCAATAAATACAACTTGTTAGATGAATCAAAGATTGAATTGGGGCAGCTCATCTCCTTTCTGAATGCCAATCCTAAAATTACTATTGAAATTGGCGGGCATACCGATAATGTAGGAGATGATAAATCGAATCAGCTTTTATCAGCAAACCGGGCTAAAACTGTATACACTTATCTTTTAAAAAATAATATTAGCCCAACCCGGTTAACTTATAAGGGTTACGGAAAAACGATACCCATAGGAAATAATGCTACCGAAGAAGGCAGACAAAACAATCGAAGGACTGAATTCAGAATAGTTAAAAATTAAATTCTTCGTATACCTTATACTAACATTATATCTCAATTTTATGAATAAAAATATTGATCTTTGTGTAGCCTTTGTGTATGTATAAACGTACTGGGTATTGTCTTCATAATCAATTCGTAAACTCGAAAAAAATAATGAAGTGTAGCTTATATCGTTTTATTAAAAGAATTAAAAAATTACCTCATTAGAAATTGATAAATTATATATTATGAAAAAACTAACGTTTTTCTCCTGCATTGCAGCTTTAGGACTTTTAGCCGCCTGTGGCGATAAAAAAAACAACCCTATTCCTACTCCTCCTACAGACTTTAGTCTGACTTATATGGAAATGCAGGAGCGAGTAAGTAATGCGGGATCAATATTATATCTCCATGGTAATTTTGGGGATAGTTCGGCAACCAGTAAGGTAAAAATTGGTAATACCGTGTATGAGGGGAGCGAGGTTGAAATCCCTATGCCACAAGGTAAGATACTATCTTGGACTCGAACGCTTATCAAACTAGGTATTAATGTGGACGCAAATCATGACGGTGGGCATGGTAACGTATCTGTGCTTTCGGGAGATAAAGAAACTAATAAGCGGATTTTAAATGTTTGGCATGGTACACTAACTTATTATTATCCTTCGGGCGGCAGCTTGGAAGAACAGGTGGATATGGATGTCTATTTAAGGGCTGATAATAAACCTCCTTCCCAAACAGTGCTATTAATAAACCCCGAGAGTTCTTTTAGTAGTATCTCTAAGGCTACTTATAAAGTAGGAGGACAAGGTACTTCAACCTATGTGGATGGATGTACCAATACCATGATCATTCACTGGGATAATGCATCTGGTATCATTCCCCTCTATGAGCCCTATACAACTCGCACTAATGAAACGGAGAATTTTCAGGTGAAATTGAAATTTACTGATTTGGGATTTCATATAACCAGCCTCAAAGTTCATAAATTTAAGGCATCTAAAAGCACGCAAAGTGGCAGTACTTGTGGTAACGCTTATACAAATGCTCCCCAAGATTTTCATTTAACTAATATGGTCTCAGACCTACAGCGTCCTGTTCTTACTTTTAGCAACAATACATCCACCATTAAAAGTGGTAGTCTCGAAATTACACAACAACCCAACCATGCCGGGTTGATTTATAATGCCGGTCAGGTTCCTGATCTACATGCAAAAATCACGTGGAATGATATTGTTGCCAAATATCTCTAAGTAATAGAATTGGGATACTGTTGGATTAAATTGATTATACTAAGTGATAATCAATTTAATCCCATATCTTTTTTAAAATCGGTATCTTCTTTTTCAGGAAGTGTGCCAAATATCCCATCCCAAAGGGTGCTGCTTACTCCAAAACCCTTGTTGGGGTTTTTATAGTGATGCAAATGATGGTTGCGCCATAAAGCTTTCATTCCTTTAGGCGGCGGAAAAGTGTGTATCGCATAATGAATAGAAACGTATCCTAAATAACCTATTATAAAGCCTGGAAAATAAATAAATGTGTAATCCCCTTTTTGGGTTATCAAATAGGAAAGCACCCAGATTATTGAAAATACCGTACTTGAAAGTAGAATACTGGGCACAGGTGGCATAAAAAGACGTTTTCTGTCGCGGGGGTATTCATGATGATTTTCGTGAAAGATATAAACCAAACGCTTTCCTAATTTACTTTTGGCATTGAAATGAAATAAAAAACGATGAGTAAGGTATTCGAAAAGAGTCCAGCTAAATATGCCTGCGATAAACAAACCCCCAATAAATTTTATAGAAAAGCCTAATACGGAATAGCTGTAATACAATAAATACAAACATAGAGGGACGTACATACTATAAATAACCCAGGGACGAGTTTTAGTAAGACCTTCGAGGAAAGCGTTCTTAAAAATGCGTACCTGTCCTTTATTGTGTATCTTTTCCAAGTTCATAGGTTAACGTTTAAGTTAAAAACCTAACTATGAAAAGGCAACACTTGCCGTTATTTATTGTTTTTATTATTGTTTTAAGAAATAAACGATTTGGCTTTTTCGGGAATACGTTGCAAACCCGATACATCCTTCCCTCCCGCTGTCGCATAAAATGGCTGTCCACCGCCGCCGCCCTGAATTTCTTTAGCCAGTTCGCGAATGATACTCCCGGCATTTAGTCCTTTCTCTTTCACCAGATTTTCTGAAATCATTACTGTGACGTTCGGTTTTCCATCAATTTCGGCGGTTAACACCAAAAAAAGATTTTTAATACTGTCTTTAAGCGAATAAGCCAGTGTCTTTATAGCTTCCGCATTAGGCAGATCAACTTTTTCAGCAATAAAATGTATGCCATTAATTGCTACAGCTTTTTGAGCTAGCTCCTGCTTTAAATTACCTGCTTTCTCCAGAACCGAGCGCTCTAACTCTTTCTTTAAGCGATTGTTTTCTTCAATTAAGGCTTCTACCGATTGTATAATATCCTTTGGGTTTTTGAGGATATTTTTTAACGCACCGAATAAAATGCTCTGTTTGTTGATGTATTCCTCCGCGGCTTCACCGGTAATGGCTTCGATACGACGCACACCGGCTGCAACAGCACTTTCTGCTATAATTTTAAAATATCCAATCTGTCCGGTAGCTTTTACATGCGTACCACCGCAAAGCTCTTTTGAGTACTGATCGTCAAAGGTGATGACACGCACATAATCGCCATATTTCTCACCAAAAAGTGCGATTACACCGCGATCAATAGCTTGTCGAAAAGGGATATGCCGTTCTTCTTTTAATGCGATATTTTCCCGGATCTTACGGTTCACGATGGCTTCTATTTTCGCTAATTCTTCATCCGTTACTTTGGTAAAATGTGAAAAATCGAAACGTAAGTAATCAGCATTCACCAATGAACCTTTTTGCTGAACATGGGTTCCTAAAACATCCCGTAGGGCGGCATGCATCAGGTGTGTTGCCGAATGATTGTTTTCGGTTGAACGGCGCTTGTGTTCATCAACGATTGCAGTAAATGTTGCAGAAGGATCAACGGGAAGCATATCAGTAAAATGGACGATTAAAGCGTTTTCTTTTTTCGTATCTGTAATTACAATTTCCTGATTTCCGGCTTTTAGTACCCCCGTATCCCCTACCTGTCCGCCACTTTCGGCATAAAAAGGCGTTTTATCTAAAACAAGCTGATATTGCTCCTTTCCTTTGGCAGCAACTTTACGGTATTTTAAGATTTGGGCCTCGGCCTGTAAGGTATCATAACCTACAAACTCGGTTTCATCTGTATTTTGTAGGATTACCCAATCGCTAGTATCAATAGCTGTGGCAGCACGGGAACGGTTCTTTTGTTCTTCCAGGGCTTTATTGAAACCCTCCATATCTACAAAAACGCCTTTCTCTCGAGTCATCAGTTCGGTTAAATCAATAGGAAAACCAAACGTATCATATAATTCAAATGCGAATTGGCCATCTACTGTCCTATCTTTTATAGGATCATGTTTATAAAGTTCTTCACGATTCGTGAAAACTTTGGGTCCCATCTTTGAATAATAATCTTCAAATCTCTGTACACCCAATGCTAGTGTTCTTAAAAAAGATACTTCTTCTTCTAAGATCACTTTTTGAACAAAATCCTGCTGCGATTTCAGTTCGTCAAATACACCATCAAATTGATCGGCCAAAACCGGAACCAATTGATTCAAGAAAGGCTCTTTAAATCTTAAATATTGATAAGCGTAACGCACGGCACGGCGCAAAATACGACGGATGACATAGCCTGCCTTATTATTGGATGGCAATTGCCCGTCGGCAATAGCAAACGAAATGGCACGAATATGATCCGCCATTACCCGCATAGCAATATCAGTTTTAGCTTCTCCATTAGCCCATCTATCTGTATTTAGTTTATCTCCGTATTTAATATTACTTGCTTTTTCGATAAACTGAATTAAAGGCTGGAAAACATCCGTATCGTAGTTGGAATTTTTTTGCTGCAATACACGAACCAAACGCTCTAATCCCATACCGGTATCCACATGTCTGGCGGGTAAAGGAAGCAAATAACCTTCTTTTAAGCGGTTAAACTGCATAAATACGTTATTCCATATCTCAATAACCTGTGGGTGATCAGCATTTACGAGCGCTTTTCCATCGGTTTGATTCCGTTCTTCATCCGGGCGGCAATCCACATGAATTTCAGAGCAGGGGCCGCAAGGACCGGTATCGCCCATTTCCCATAAATTATCTTTTTTATTCCATAACAGGATGCGGTCTTCAGCGATATGGCGTTTCCACAAATCATATGCCTCCTGGTCTTTGGGAAGATTTTCTTTTACATCACCTTCAAAAACAGTCACATACAGGCGATCTTTCGGGATGCCATAAACCTCGGTCAGTAATTCCCAGCTCCACGCAATGGCTTCTTCTTTAAAATAATCGCCAAAACTCCAATTGCCCAGCATTTCGAACATGGTGTGATGATAGGTGTCAATTCCCACCTCCTCCAAGTCGTTATGTTTACCCGATACACGCAAACAACGTTGGGTATCGGCAACACGGGGATATTTAACAGCTACTTCCCCCAGAAAAATCTCTTTAAATTGATTCATCCCCGAATTGGTAAACATCAATGTTGGGTCATTTTTTACCACAATGGGTGCAGAGGGTACAATCTGGTGTCCCTTGCTTGCAAAAAAATCTAAAAAAGCTCTTCTGATTTCCTGGGTCGTCATCCTGTTAAAAATTTTTGCAAAGTTACTATCTGATTTGAGATTTAAGATAGGAGATTTTAAGGGAATTACATTCACGAATTATGATTAGTTGGATTGATACGTCAGCATGTTTTCACATCAGCACATTAAATTTCATACTTTTATTTCTATTAAATACGAATAAATTTATCTTCTCGCTATTCATTCTTGTATAGCTTTTGGCTACTCAAAATTATGCTGTCGGCGCAGATTCTGCTAAGACGGTGGCTTTTCTTCGTGGAGATAGTGAACTTTAATCGGAAGTATATGGTGAACTGGCCAGTCTTTATTATATAGAGTCCCAAACCCGCTGACAATGGAATTACCCACATTGCTCCAAACGACTTAACTATTTTTTACTTGAAGTAAGCAATAAAAGTAAATCCTAAATATCAGACCCCACTTCTAAGCTATTTAACATAACGAAAGAACATTATAGGATAAAAAATAATTTACCATTCGATTTAAATTTTTTGAAAAGAACTAACTTGAAAATTAATAATTGGGATTAAACCTTAAAAAAATGAGAACACGATTAGTGTGTTCTCATTTCCTAGTTAAGCATCTGTTGATATCCTGCTTATTTATCGTAAATAACCAGCCACACCTTCATAAACATATCCACCTGCACCTGTACCTAATTCGCCAAAATTGGTCGTATAAAAATGTTCACCGCTATAAAAGATTTGCCCACTATTATAGCGATATAACGGCCTGGCACCTTCTACCTGCGAAGTATATACGTAACCGGCTATTCCTTCATACGTACCATACCCTTGCCCAAAATCTCCTATACCCTCATAAGGATCAGTCGTATAAAAATGGTCTCCGTTTCTTAAGTAGAAACGATAAAGAGGAACGGTTCCGCTTTCCTGGTTAGTATAAATATATCCTGCAAAGCCTTCAAAGGCATATCCACTAGCTCCTCCTCCAAGCTCATTTTTATTAGTAGTATAAAAATGTTCGCCATTACCGACATATCTGTAAAACCGGCTTATGTTTGCAGGTAAACTTTTAGGATAGAAATAATCAATTGCTACAATATCATATAGCGAAAATCCAGTGAGAATGAGGTTAGGATTAGTAGCTGCATTCATAATGGAAAATGGATCTGAAGTCGGAGTGCCGGGAATAAGCGTACCACCTTCATTATACCCATCAGTATGCGTTAATCCAAAACAATGACCCATTTCATGGATTATGGTATTTCTTTGCTCTTCCTTAGGCAATATACTGCTGTTAAATTTAGTATTTACCACTATTGTTGGCCCGGGATTTCCAACTGCATCCGGATAGCTTCCTGTAGCAATTACATTATTATTCTGGAAAAAGGGAGTAATTTTAATCTTTGCAAGTGTGCGGTCTGCAACCAGAATTACCTTTATTGCACTTTCTAAACCATTCCAATGGCCAATGGCAGTATTGGTAGCATTTTTCCATTCAGTGCTAAAGGCAGGGTCTATCCATACCGTCACATTAGAGGCTGCAGCATTGTTCATCATGATCTGGCGACGCTGCTGAAGCACCTTGTATTGTGCATTTTTCCCCGAAGCGGCAATGCTTTTTTTATAGTGTTCTTTTGCTACAGCTATAGGCATAGCAGCATCATTACCGATTATAAAAGCCTGTTGGGTACTGTCAAATTTAATTTCTTCTTTTTTTGTGCTAAAGGTCTTGGCTAAAAAATCTTTCAGTGTACTGATTTCATCCTTATTTTTAATAAGGTCTACATCCTGCCGTAGCGTGGATGTGGAAGATGATTCTTTTTTACATGAAATTACAATTGTAGTAATTAAAAGCACCCAACACGCTAAAAGTAACTGGAGGGTCATTTTTGTCTTTGCTTTCATAATTGTTGATTTTTATTTTATTAAAGTTAATAAAACTATTTTAATAATTATTTTTTTACTCTTTAAAGAAATAATTATCTTAAAACTATAAAGATTCACAAATTTCGAATCAATATCTGTGGGATTGGTGTTATTATCCGCTGAGGCAGGCAGCTTTAACCGGGATTAAAGTATAGTTCCATTATTTGGAGATGTCTCACTTTATTTGACATGAATAAAAAAAACCGAGCTGGTAATCATCTTCTCAATAATTTCACACTATTTCTCGTTTTTATTTTAGCGGTATCCCACTCTATAATAATGCGTAACATAGCATTCATCAATCAGAAAAACCATGATACCCAGAGAAGATCAACAAAAAGTAAGT
>JANWIB010000040.1 GCA_025450155.1 Sphingobacteriaceae bacterium | reverse complement strand
CGTGCGTATTCAATCACCAATATAGCTCCAGGGTCGCCCTGTACAAAAAAGCGGTTCTGCTTTTGTTCTAAATTATCTTTGGTGCATTCGAGAATATAATGATCAATCAATTCGCTGGCGCTGGGCTTATATTTCAACGCAATCAGGTTGGCCCGCAAGGCTTCGTCAATAGTATGAAAGTGTACACATAGCAAACCCGCTTCTTTTGGCGGAAGCGGTATCAAATTTAATTTAATCTCGGTAATAAGAGCCAGTGTGCCTTCCGACCCGGCTATCAGTTTACAGAAGTTAAAATCTTCCCCCCCGGCAGTAAAAGGTGCCGTTTCTAATAAAACATCTACCGCATAACCGGTATTTCTGCGTTCTACACTTTTCTTAGGAAATTCTTTTCTGATTTCTGTTTGGTTATCGTAATTCATTAACAACTGCCTAAGGGTTTTATAGATAGTTGCCTCCAGCGTTTCGCCTTCGCATTTACTGTTAAATTCATCCAGGCCTAATGCTTTAAATTCGGCTTCCGAACCATCGCTCAATAGGGCTTTTACTTCCAGTACATGTTCGCGGGTGCTGCGATACACCACCGAATTAGATCCACAAGAGTTATTGCCTACCATTCCCCCAATCATGGCACGGTTAGCCGTAGAGGTTTCAGGGCCAAAAAACAAACGATGTGGTTTCAGAAATAGATTTAGTTCATCGCGTATAACCCCTGGCTGTACCCTAACCCAGTTTTTATCGGTATTGAGTTCAATAATTTGAGTGAAATACCTGGAAACGTCTACTACAATACCATTACCTACCACCTGCCCTGCCAACGATGTTCCTGCTGTGCGGGGAATTAAAGAAGTCTGTTCAGAACGAGCAAAAGCAATCAGTTTTTTAATGTCGTTTACTGTCTTCGGCACAGCCACAGCAAGCGGCATTTCACGATAGGCAGAGGCATCGGTAGCATACAAAATGCGCATCTTTTTATCGTGATATAACTCGCCTTCTAACTGTCGGGCCAACTGGTTCAACTTCACATTCATCAGATCAACTTCATAATCAGATTCAAAAATAGCTTTTTTTGGGCGAGAGAGGTAAATAAATTCTGTTTTTGGTGTATGAATAGGTTCTTTTTTTGTTTAAAAATGTTTTATAACTTGCAGAAAAATTAACCTAAAATTAAACCCAATCATGATTAAAAATTTGAACATTATTTTGGCATTTATTGCCGTAGCGGTACTTGCCAGCTGCAACAAAGAGGATAAAACGCCTTCTATTATCGGAAAATGGGATCTTATCTCTGGTTCTGAGAAAGCAATCTCTCCCACAAAGGGGAAAGTTTATGATGATTCGGAAACTTATGAAAATGGCGGTGTACAGCTTTTTGAATTTAAAACTGAGAATGGTTTTACCGGTACCAACTTTGATGAGGGTACATCATCAGTGTACAACGGAACTTATACCACTAATGGAAACAAACTGCATATCGTTATAGCTGCAGGAACGGAAGATGAAGAAACACTCGATGCAACTTATTCCATTGCAGATAATAAGCTGACAATTACCGTAGAAGAAGATAACTGGGAAGGAGATGCCCATTATACCGCCATTAAAGTATTTAGGAAGAAGTAATTTTTCGGTAGTGGTTTCGCAAACTGAATTACAATAAAAAGGTGTAGTTTGCAGCTGCACCTTTTTATTATGCTTAGCAATAAGCTACTTCAATCAGATAAGGCAAATTGGAATAGTTCCTGGCACTACTGTAAAGATAATCTTCTACTTTTTCGCCTCCTAAAAGTTCCTATTGGGTTAGGACTTAATGATATTAATCCAATCCAATACTCTTGGTATATTTATTAAAATAGTGGATGTTTATAGTAAAAAACTTAATACGCCAGTTTGGTTACTAGTATCTTATTTAGACGTTTTTCCAGGTTAACAACAGAATAAAACTCATGAATAAGATAGGCGGTTTTATTATCAGCATCATTTAATACTTTTTGCAGAGGCATAAATGAGAAATATATATCTGGGGTGGCACCCTTAAGTAAGTCGCTTTTTATCAGCTGCAAATCAGCACCCTTCTCTTTATTTAAAGTGAGCAGGTAGTAATCTCCTTCTGACCATATTAAATATTTTAACGTGTTATTTTCTTTGCTCAACAAGGTTATGTTAGGTTTCTGTTCAGTTTCTTTTAATAAAAACTGCTTTTTCAATCCGACCTTATAGTCGCTTCCCAACATAGAAATAAATAGTTGTTTATATACCTTGGCATATTGAGACATCCCGGTTATTGGCGATTTTCCGACTTCCTTTTTTTCCTCTTTAAATTTAATTAACCAAATAGCATTGCCATCCTGTTCGGTTATATCCACAGACTGCAAATAATCAAAGGCAGATTCACTACCTGTAAATCCCTCTTTTGTTGTCGGGTCAATTAGTATTTGTTTGTTGCCTTTATTATCGATACTAAACATTTCATAAGAAATCTTAAATAGGCTTTCCATTTTATAGTTCAAAAAGATCAGCTTATCTCCTTCTGCAAAAACCCGTAATGGTGTAACTACATTTTTATATTTCTTCTCATCGCCATGAGTAAAAGTAGCTTTCCACAACACGTTCCCTTTAATATCAGTATAAACAATATCAAACACGGTTACATCTTTTCCTTCCAACTCTTTAGGGGCATCGCCATCATGCCCGAAGACCGACACCAAACCAGCTGCCTCCAACTTATTGGTATATACCGGAAAATTCAATACGATTGGTCTTTTGGATGTTTCATTAACATGATCGGACGATGCAATCACCTTTCCTGCTGCATTAAAAGTCACCAGCTTGTACTTTCTCCGATCTTTTTTCTCCTGGGCATCATAAATAAACCAGGCATGCATAAAGTTTTTATCTATATAATTAAAGGAATCATCTACATAAGTAGCATTTTTTAACGCTTCAATATCTTTAAAGTTGACAATAAAATCTTTTATTTTTTCGGTAAGAAACCCTTTTGATGAGTCATATTTATATATTGCCGCCGTTGAAGTTAACCAAGGGCTGATATTCTTCAAGCCGATACTACCTTCTCCTTTTTGATTTACATCCCGGTAAACACCAAGGGTATCGCCTATATCCGGCACATTTGAAAACAGCTTATTAAATTCAGTAAGATTTAAATTCGTTGTTTCTTCTCTTCTTTCAATCTTTCCGTCGCTGCCTCGAGAATCAAGCGAAACGATATTGCCAAATTTGGCAAAATGCAAAACAGTATCCGAAGTAATGCCTGAGCGTCTGAACGTATATTGTTTCTCTCCTTTTGTTTGCAAATCTTTGTCCAGTTTCAGTTCCCACACGTTTAAAAATATATGCGATTCATAAGCATTGGCCACTAAAATATTGTCCAGTAGTTTTCCGCCTCCTTTTTTTGCCTCATGGCCTTCTTTAAAGTTTTTGTACTGGTTTTTACCTACAGACCAAAGCTGTCCATTTTGGTGCCCACTTACATAAAATTGAATACCCGAATGCTCCTTATCCCAGTACCAACCCAAAGCATGCTGACCCCCATTATTGCCGATTGCCGGGATATTAAAAAATTGCTGTTTTATAATTTGTGCGTTTGAGATAAAATTAACAAATAGGAAGCCTAAGAAGCTATAATTTTGTATTATTTTCGAGATCATTGGTTATCTTAATTAAGGTTTATTATTACGAAAATAATTAAAAATTTCAATTAAAAGATATTGAGGTGTAGTTACAACCTACCCCTAGCTGAGAAACATTTGTTTGGCTCTTTCATTACCTAATTCTTCTAATCTCTTTTTTGTGGCGGGGTAATTTCTTTCATTAAATAATTCCGCAATATTGGCAAGCCCCTTTTGTAAAAAAAACCAGTATTCTTCAATAGTTGTTACATGATTGAGATTTCGTTCATTATATAACAAGGCTTTTACTAATGCTAAATCATACCAATTTTCATTTAGCTGATTATGCCGTATATCAACTGTTTCAAAAGATTTAGAACTGCTGAATCTTAATTGAAAAAAGTCATTGGCAAATACATCGTAGTAGTCGCCAAAAAATGCAGATGTATCTTTTTGGATTAGCTCAAATCCGTTCGACTTTAGAAAGCTATATATCTTTTCGTTGTTCTTCATAGAGCTTTCCTATTTAACTAACCAAAGTCCGTCAGAGCTTACACTGTAGCCCTTACCAAATAAATAATTCAATTCCTTTTGATAAAAACTTCCCGGTTTAACCTGATTTAATGGTGTAGCAGGGGGAACTTAATATTATCGGCTTCATCTATACTCCATTCAATAACTCAGTTGTTGCTTTTTATAAAATTATATCTATTCTATCACAACAAAAAGATATAAAATCATTTAATTCGACATCAGTTGGAACGGGAGCATCCAACTCAATAAAAATATCCCAAAGTCTTATTATCCCTTTCTGATTGTCATCTAACTTTCCTGTTATGCAATATGAATAGTTATTTTTATGTTTTTCAACTCGATAACTATGTTTTAAACTTCTCTGTATATGATTAGTGCAAAATGCATATAAAGGAACATCTATTACATCTCCTATCGATAAATTAAATGGATGAGCAAAACAAACTATCTGATAGTTTTCACCACAAACGGTTACCTCCGCTTCAGAACCTTCCTTAGACAACCATTCTATTTTTTCTATTTTCATATTCAGAATAATTTAGTATGTTATACCTAAACTTGGCGCTAAGTTTGATAATTCTTTAGCCGTCTTTATGTGGAATGTAGTTATATTTCCAGTAGTTCGATTGAGACCAACAAATCCATATTTAGCACTTCCTTGACCTCCGATTAATTTAACATATCCATTTAACTCAGGTACAAACGTTCCATTTTTAATTATATGATTTGCATCATCTAAATAATTTTTGAGGTCATAAGATGATTTTCCTAAAGCATCCATTACGCTTTTTCCATGCTTTTCAAAATGAATTACAGCTTCGTCTCCGCCAAACTTTAAGAGTTTTTTCCCTAAACCATTCAGCCCTTGCTTAGTCGCTTTCGGGATATTTTTCAATGCCTCTAAACCACCCCCATACAGCAGTAAAACATCTACCGCCATATCGATTCATCTTCCTAAAAAGATACTTAGTGGCAATTACCTACCTGCATATTATTCGAAAACCTTCAACTTCTTTTTCTGCATCTTTAAACACCCCTAAAGCTTTTTCAGCAAACTCCCCTAAAACATTTCTACTTTTTTCATAATTTTTCCATTCAATAATCAAAGGTGTTTCAATCCACCCAGTTAAAAGATCCCAAAGTCCATCTAAATTTTCACCATAATAATCAGGCAACTCCAAAGCCTCTTTAATCTTAAAGTGAAAATCAGAGATATCATTTATTTCATTACCATCTATTTTTACTACTTTCATTTTAATTTTATAAATGTTCTATAATGATCCATAGTTTTATATATTAATCCATCATTTGAATAAAGCACCCTCTCATTTCCTCTAAATCCCCCTGTATAATTAATATCTGCTTCGAACCAAGTTCTTCCTGATGCTTTTGGGAGTAGCCCCTCTGTATTCTTAAATATGTCTCCTCCGATACTTTTACCAGGTGCGATTTTACCCAAATTACCAAGTTTGGGATTCCATCCTAATGCTTTGGCTTCGGTTTTAGTAATAAAATTAGCTGGTAAAGTTCCATTCTTCGCTATATAATTAGAAACCTCATCAAAACCATTAAGTCCCCTTTCAACTCCATTAGTTGTAATCTTCTTTAATAGGTTTTCCATTCCTTCTTTAGTCGCTTTAGGCAGATTTTTCAACGCCTCTAAACCACCCTCATAAAGCAGTAAAACATCTATCGCCATGTTAGTAGCCTCTACAGCAGCATTCAGCTTATTCTGGTAGGTCATCATCGGGCCTATGTCGGTAGCCGCCAGTTCGGCATGTAGCCAGGCCCGCTTGCCGCTTCCCCATACCGGGAGGAAATTCTCTACAATGCCTGTCCGCCCGGCTATCCATAATTCCTGCAAATAAATTACTGTGGCCGCGTAGGAGTATTCTTCTACTTTCTGCTTTTGTTCTTCGGTTACCATTAAAGCGCCGCCCAGGTATTCTGCGGCTGCTTCCAGCTGTTTTATGCGCAGGTAAATGAGATTTTGCCGGGTATTCTCAAAATCCTTTTCCCTGGCAAAGGGTGGGCGTTCGGTGTCGCTCATGCGAGCCAGACGGAAATAACCATAGGGATCACCATAGTCGTCGCCCGCATTACTTAATAAAAAGGAGGTGGCAGCTACGGCATTTTTTAGCAGGGTTTGGCGTTGTAGATCGTTAGCACTGTTGGCATCCGATAAGGAGGTTTTGATATTGTGATCTTTAAAGTAAGAAAGGTAAGTATTGAACTGTAGCTTATTCCGCATCAGCTGATCGCTGATGTTGTTTCGGGCAAATAAATGGTAATGCTTTTCTTCTGTAATGTCTTTGAATTCGCTGTTTTGGGGTTGGGCTAAAACGGTTTCGATATAGAACAGCACGATGGTATTGTTTTGGGCTCCTTGTACGGCTGTGTCGAATTGTTCTTGGATTACTTGTTCT
>JANWIB010000039.1 GCA_025450155.1 Sphingobacteriaceae bacterium | reverse complement strand
CTTCCTCATCTCTTGTAAAAAGGATGAGTTTACGAACAGTCCTTCTGCCAAGCTCAATTTCTCAAATCAGGAAATCTTTTTTGATACCCTTTTCACAGCCTTAAACTCGGTTACCACGAAACTAAAAGTATTCAATTACAATAAAAACGCGGTTCGTATTTCGGAAATTAAACTCTTTGGTGGAACTTCTTCACCGTATCAAATTAATATTAACGGACAGGCTACCAGCCAGCTGGCTAATGTAGAATTAAAAGGCAATGATTCGCTTACCATTTTTATTCGTGCCAAAATTAATCCCGATGGGCAAAAATTGCCTTTTATCGTCTCAGATTCAATTGAGTTTCTCACCAATGGCAATCGTCAGGTAGTGCATTTAAATGCTTATGCTCAAAATGTACATCTTTTAAAAAATGGGATTATTTCTACCCCTACCGAATGGGAAAATGACATTCCTTATATCATTTACAATGACCTAAAGGTAGCTGAAAATCAAACGCTCACTATAAAAAAAGGATGCCGGATCTACTTCCATAAAGATGCTAAAATGGTGATAGCCGGGACTTTAAAAGTTGAGGGGAGCAGGACTGATACGGTTACGTTCTCTAGCGACAGGCTTGAGCGGCTTTATCGGGATGAGCCGGGACAATGGAAAGGAATTCATTTTTTGGGAACCAGTAAAAACAATTCTATAAACTATACCACCATACAAAATGCCATTACGGGTATCCAGGTTGATTCGCTTTCAAGTACCGCAGAACCTAAATTACTGCTCGTAAACTCCATTATAAAAAATATGCAGATTGCAGGTTTAGTAGGTTATAAAGCTGATATTACCGGATTTAATAATTTGATATACAATTGCGGGCAATACTTAATTTATGGTGTATATGGCGGAAAATATAACCTAAAGCAAAACACCTTTGCTAATTACAATTATGTTTTTGCAAGAAGATTGCCATCCCTGTATTTTACAGACCAAAATCCACAAAACGGCCGGACATATGCATTAGAACTCACGCTTGTTAACAATATTATTTGGGGTACGCTTTCTAACGAGCTCGAAATTGTAAAAAAGGGAAACCTCGCTTTAAACCTTAATCTAAAAACTAATTTAATAAAGTCTACCGATGCAAGCCTGGCTACTACTGGCAATATCCTAAACTCCGACCCCAATTTTATAGCATCCAAAGAAGGGAACTTTCATTTACAAGCCAATAGCATAGTCATTAGAAAAGGAACTGATTTAAGTACAGACCCATATTATTCCTCCTGGATTCACCTGGATTCTGAGGAAAAAAACAGATTATTTCCCTCAGAATTAGGCTGTTATAACTTTTTTTAATTTTTTTAAAACAATTAGCAATTACTGATGTTGATGGTGTAGTAATTGAGAGCGTTTAATTGAAAGAGCCACACTACCAAAAGTGTCGGCTCTTTCTACTTTTTAACTAAACGATAATTTATTACGCTGAATATTCCGGTATAAATTCAATTACTTTATTTGTATAAAGGATGACTGGCTGTCAGTTCATGAACCTTTTTGCGAATTTTTTTCAAATTTGATTCATTTTCAGGTGCAGAAATTACTTCATCAATAAATTCTACAATTTTTTCCATGTGCTTTTCTTTAAGGCCTCTGGTGGTGATAGCGGCCGTTCCAACCCGTATGCCAGAGGTTACAAATGGAGAGCGGTCATCAAAAGGGACCATGTTTTTATTCACCGTAACATCAGCTTTACCTAAGGCTTCTTCGGCAGCTTTACCAGTTATGTTTTTGTTCCTTAAATCAATTAACATCAAATGATTATCTGTTCCGCCCGAAATGATTTTGTATCCTTTAGCTACAAAAGCATCGGCCATAGCTGCAGCGTTCTTTTTTACCTGAAGAATGTATTTCATGTAAGGTTCGCTCAAAGCTTCGCCAAAGGCAACCGCTTTAGCAGCGATAATATGTTCTAAGGGGCCACCCTGCGTTCCGGGAAATACCGCCATATCCAACAAGTTAGACATCATTCTGATTTCACCTTTAGGGGTTTTTAGGCCAAAAGGATTTTCAAAATCTTTACCTAACATAATCATCCCCCCACGAGGGCCACGCAATGTTTTATGTGTAGTAGTGGTTACTACATGACAATGCGGAAGCGGGTCATCCAACAAACCCCGGGCAATTAATCCGGCAGGGTGAGAAACATCAGCAACAACTAAAGCTCCTATCTGATCAGCCACTTGGCGAATAAATTTATAATTCCAGTCCCTGGAATAGGCAGAAGCACCGCATATAATCACTTTAGGACGTTCTTTAAGAGCAATTTCCTCTAGCTTTTTATAATCTACTATCCCCGTCTCACGATCTACACCATAAAAAAAAGGCTTGTATAGTTTTCCTGAAAAATTTACCGGGGAACCATGTGTTAAATGTCCGCCATGAGACAGATCGAAACCCAATATCTTATCTCCAGGCTGTAAAAGTGCCAGAAAAACGGCTGCATTAGCCTGAGCTCCGGAGTGAGGCTGCACATTGACCCATTCGGCATTAAAAAGCTCTTTTGCTCTTTCAATCGCAATATTTTCTATCTCATCAACCACTTCACAACCACCATAATAACGTTTACCTGGCAAGCCTTCTGCATATTTGTTGGTTAATACAGAGCCAGCGGCTTCCATCACCTGCTTACTTACAAAGTTTTCTGATGCTATCAGCTCAATACCCGTTTCCTGGCGCTCTAATTCCTCTTCGATCAGGCTAAATACAAGTTTGTCTTTCTTCATTATATGCTTAAAAATATAGTGGTGTAAAAATATTATTATTTAATAATTAAGTTACTTGAAGGCCATCTTCGCTAGTAGCTTTTTTTCCGAACCAAAAATTATTATACCCTAAACCAACCTGAATAGAGATAAGCTGCTGTTGCAACATTTCGAGTATAGCTAAAAAATTATACACAAAGTGAACTTTGTTTTCTGAATTTTTAATTAGTTCGGTAAAATCAATTCGCTCGTTAAGTTGCAAAAGTTCTGCGATGAGCTTTTTTTGTTTTTCTATGGTATAAGGATATTGAACTACCGTATGTATAATTTTTGCACTCAACTGATCATATTTGGCCATTACGCGTTCATAAATCAGCAAGAGTTTATACAAACCGAAAGATGAAAGTTCTTCGCCAGGTTCTGCATTTTGCGATAGCTGTTCTAAATCATACCCAATATTCCCACGTTTTTCCTGCTTAAACCGCTCATCTTCCAGAAACCGAAGTTCTTCCGAAACTTGCTTAAACTTTTTGTATTCAATCAGTTTTTGGATTAAATCTTTTTTCAGATCGATCTCATTGCCATCTTCGTCTAATTCTTGTCTCGGCAATAACCCCTTAGCCTTAATACGCATTAATGTGGCTGCAACAAAGATAAATTCGCTAGCCAATTCGATATTTAACGCATTCATTTTCTGTATATAATCCAGAAAATCATCTGTTATTTGGGCTATCGGGATTTCATGAATTTCAAGCTCATCCCTTTCAATAAAGAATAAAAGCAAATCGAAAGGACCTTCGAACTGGGGTAATTTGATTTCAAAAGTATCGGACTGCATCACAAGCGATTCAAAAATAACTATTTAATCCATGATCTGTCAAAGAAAGATTAAGAACATTTTCAGTTGTTTTTTATTAATAGAAATGAGTTAATTTGTAATTATTATAAACATATCCAAACTATGGAAGTTAAGGCGGGAGAATTGCTTGAACAGATCAACTATCCATCTGATTTAAAGAAACTTAAGGAAAGTGACTTAGAGCAGGTTTGCCAAGAACTGCGTCAATATATTATTGATGTGGTATCGGTTAATGGCGGACATTTTGGCGCCAGTTTGGGTGTAGTTGAACTTACTGTTGCTTTACACTATATTCTTAATACACCTTATGACCAATTGGTTTGGGATGTAGGACATCAGGCTTATGGACATAAAATATTAACCGGACGTCGATCTGTTTTTCATACCAATCGAATTTATAAGGGTATTAGCGGATTTCCTAAACGATCTGAAAGTGAATACGACACGTTTGGTGTAGGTCACTCATCTACTTCTATCTCTGCCGCATTAGGAATGGCTGTTGCTTCGCATTATAAGGGTGAAACTGACAGGCAACATGTTGCTGTTATTGGCGATGGCGCCATGACTGCCGGAATGGCTTTTGAGGCGTTGAATCATGCCGGAATAGAGAACTCTAATATTTTGGTAATTCTGAATGACAATTGCATGTCCATCGATCAGAATGTCGGGGCTCTAAAAGAATACCTAACCGATATAACCACCTCTAAATCGTATAACCGGTTCAAAGGAGATGTGACCCATGTACTAAGAAAGATAGCAGAATTAGGCCCTGACGCACGCCAGTTATTTAAAAAAATAAAAAAAACTATCAAAGGAACTTTGCTTAAAAACAGTAATTTCTTTGAAGCTTTACAATTCAGATACTTTGGTCCAATTGATGGACATGACGTAAAACACCTGGTAAAGGTTTTAAAAGACTTAAGAGATATTCCGGGCCCAAAATTACTGCATTGCGTTACAGTAAAAGGGAAGGGGTTTGCCTTAGCTGAAAAAGATCAGACCAAATGGCATGCTCCTGGCCTATTTGATAAGATAACGGGAGAAATTAAAAAACCGGTTTCTGATAAGCCCCAACCTCCAAAATATCAGGATGTATTTGGATACACCTTGGTAGAGTTGGCTGAAAAAAACGAAAAAATAATGGGTATTACTCCGGCAATGCCAAGCGGAAGTTCCATGAACATTATGATGAAAGCCATGCCAAAGCGGGCTTTTGACGTAGGTATCGCCGAACAACACGCAGTTACTTTTTCGGCAGGGTTAGCGACGCAAGGGCTAATTCCTTTTTGTAATATCTATTCCAGTTTTATGCAAAGGGCATATGACCAAGTAATACATGATGTTGCCATTCAAAATCTTCATGTTGTTTTTTGCTTAGATCGTGCCGGTGTTGCAGGGGCAGATGGGGCTACGCACCATGGTGCCTACGATTTAGCTTACATGCGCTGCATTCCAAACATGATTGTTTCAGCGCCAATGAATGAAGAAGAATTGCGTAATTTGATGTTTACCGCCCAACAAGAAAATATAGGCCCTTTTTCAATACGCTACCCTCGCGGACAAGGTGTTATGCCAGACTGGCGAAGACCGATGAAAGCGATATCGATAGGAAAAGGAAGAAAAGTATGCGATGGTGAAGAAGTTGCCATTCTTACCATTGGCCATATTGGAAATGAAGCCATTAAAGCTTGTTTAGAGTTAAATTCTGAGGGGATCTATCCTGCCCATTATGATCTTCGTTTTGTAAAACCTTTGGATGAAGAATTACTGCACGAAGTTTTCAGTAAGTTTAAAAAAATAATTACTGTTGAGGATGGCTGCTTACAAGGTGGGATGGGAAGCGCTGTAGTTGAATTTATGGCTGATCATACCTATGCTGCACAGGTGATTCGACTTGGTATACCAGATGAAGTAATAGAACACGGCGAACAACCGGAATTATGGGCAGAATGTGGATATGATGCTACTTCTATTATTGAAACAGTACGGAAATTAACAGTAAGCAGAGCCACAAAAACCCTGGCATCTTAATACCACTAAATCAGGATAGTTTCCCCTCTAAAAATCATGATAAAAGTTTCGGAATGAACTGCGAAGCCCAAACGTAATCCATGTTGTTTTATCATTCAAAAGAGCATTCTTCTCGTTTCGGTAAGCTCCACCTAACTCTATATTCAGGTTGTTTTTAGGGTTTATAAGAAAAGAAAGCCTTCCATCTAAATACATAAAATCCGTTTTTAGGCCCTGAGTAATATAATGTCCATAATTGCCCTTTGTTCGGGTTTCATATGATTTTAAAATGTCCTTACCGTAATTATTTCCGGTTGGATCTAACCCATATTTTGCATAATTTCCCTGAACCTGTAACGACCAACGGGTAAAGGAATAATTCCAAATACTTAAAATTTCTCTGAAATTAGCCCCAAATGGATGCGCTAAAGGCTGATTGTAGTGTCCGTAGTTTAACAGACTGGATCGTTGCGAATAAGTATAAGGCCGAGCCATATTAAATTCAGCAAGAAAATTGAGATTTTTGATTTTAAAGGCATCAAATCCTCTTATTCCTAACTGGATGCCGTATTTGTTTGCCCAGTAGCCTGTATTCTTAAAAAATTCTTTTGCCCTAAACTCATCCAGAAGGAACTGAGTATAAACAGTAATATTCCTAACAAATTTATATTTTCCATTAAATCCCATTAACGCATTATCAGGTGAGCCATTATACCCTTCTACTGATCGATAAAAAATAATGGGGTTTAGATAACTTGCGTCAAACCCTCTTTTGCCTTTTTCGTCCGCATCCTGCCATATAATTGCTTCAAAAAATCCTACAGAAAGCCGCTTATTAACATTCCAGTCTAAATAATGAAAAGCACCCCATTTTTTTCGAAAACCGTTGTCATATGAAAACTGAGGCGCTGAAGGATCTTGAAACTGTGCCCAAATATTTACATATTTTACATTACCGAGAGTAGTGAGTACTTTAAAAAAAGGATAATTAGCCGCTAAGTCTGAAAGCAGCATCGAGCGATAACCATCCCCGATAAAATTTTTATCCTGTCCAAAAGTAAAGTAGAAGTATTTGTTAGGTGTATAATTAATGATTGCTGAGGACCAGTCCCAATCTTTTTTATTCCGATCATAGCGATTATTTACCTCACCCGGGATAATGCGATATTTTTTGATAAAAACATCCAGATAATTAGGGAATATACCCTGATTTTCGTAGGTACTGGTATAAAAACTAAGTTTCCGCCCGATATTTCCCTGTAACTGAAATCCCCGTGTATTTAACAAGGTTGTACGATTATGTTCTATATCTCTCCCTATCTGCAAATCGGGCAAAAAATCAATGTAAACATTGAAATCTTTTTGCTTTATCTCAATTAAATGCTCATTAAATAACTTTCTCACTATCCAGGATTTCCTGGAAGTATCCAAACCAATGTTAAAGATTGAGTCAACACTTCGATATAACAGGCTATCACTTATACAATAAGGTTTTATAGATGAATG
>JANWIB010000038.1 GCA_025450155.1 Sphingobacteriaceae bacterium | reverse complement strand
TTCGAAATAAAATCTCAAAGCCAAAATATGTTTTGATAATGGAATAACTTAGGTTCTTTTCAAACCCCAATTTTATAGAATAATCTCTTAATTTACCTTTTGCTATTTCGCAATCAATACATTCATTATTAAAAGAAATATTTTTATTATAAAAACTACCTGATAAACGATAACTGATCTGGTTATCGTTGAATTTAAAAATAAACCCATTTAGAGGAATTTCTTTATATTTTGTAGAATTTACCTGGTTTAATAATTTAGGAAATTGCTCATAACTAAATACTTTTATACCAATAGAATAAAGATATTGTTGGTATTTGGTCGAAGTACCTTTGGTTTTTAAAATGATAGTTTGGTTTTTAACCGTATCAATTTTTACGATTTGAGCTTGTATAGAAATAGTTGTAAAAATAATCAGTATTGCCAGCAAAATTTTTCTCATAAATCAGTTCTGTCTTTTTACTCTGCGAAAGTAGTAAAATAATGATGTACTGTATAATGATGTAACTTATTGAAAGTCATTTTTCATAATAGGATTTTCTTTTAATAAAATTACAAGTATTTGCCCAAAGGAAGCTATTTTTGAGGCTCAATGGCATATAAGTTTGTAGATAACTACCGGGAGCAGGGTGCAAGAAAAAGGCTTGTAGCGTTACTAGAAGAGCGTGGTATATCAGATAAGGAAGTGTTAAAAGCAATGGGCACTGTGCCCCGCCACTTCTTTTTTGATGAAACTTTTTGGAATCAGGCGTATAAGGATATTGCATTTCCGATTGGAGAAGGACAGACTATTTCGCAGCCTTATACGGTAGCTTATCAAACTCAGCTTTTACATATTAAAAAAGGCGATACTGTATTAGAGATTGGTACCGGATCAGGTTACCAGACTTGTATTTTGTTGGAATTAGGTGCTCAGGTGTTTACTATTGAACGCCAGGAAAAACTATTTGAACGAGCCAAATTTGTATTGCCTAAAATGGGTTATCGGGCCAAGTTTTTTTATGGAGATGGCTCTAAAGGAATACCCGAATGTGCTCCTTACGATAAAATGATTGTAACGGCGGGAGCACCTTTTGTGCCGGAATTATTATTGAAGCAGCTTAAAATAGGCGGAATTTTGGTCGTTCCAGTAGGAGATGAGCAAGCCCAGAAAATGGTTACGGTTCTTCGGGTTTCCGAAACAGATTACGAAAAAATTGAATTAGACACCTTTCGGTTTGTTCCGCTGGTGGGAGATCGGGCCTGGTAAGTCTAATTTGCTAATTGCTCAATTTGTCAATGTGTTAATCTTGACGATCCGATTAAAGTATGGCAATACTAATAACATTTTTATTTGCAACCAACCTTTGGGGAACAATCTCGGACTGGGCAATATTTTCCGTTACACTTGCGACTGCTATATTTTTATACAAAACATTAAAATCACAACAAGAGGTTCAGCAGACACAGAATGAGCTGTTTAGAATTGAGAGTATTAGATTTAAAGAAAGTATAAAACCTATACTAAGATATTGTGCATCAAATGACAAAATGAAACCAGGTGATGAAAATAAAAAAATTCTAACAGTAGAGGTTATTAATGAGACAGAAAGTGCTGCGTTAGAAATTTCAAGAATTCTTTCTGAAGACACAATGGAGAGGCAAATATTTATACCAATGAGTTTTGCGGATAGACGTGACCATTTAACTAAGGGTGACAGTCCCTTATTATTTCATTTTCTCATCGACCTAAAGTCTCCGGGATCAAAGTATGTTACTTTTGCTATTAAATACAAAGACATTGCTGGAACTAAATACAAACAAAGAGTTTTTTGTATCTGCGACGAATACGGAATAGAAATTCATCCCTATTTACCGGAAATAATAAATTTTATGTAGAAATGCTCACTCAACTCTGTCAGTCGCTTACCTTTTCATTGCCCGGCCAAGTTCTACCTTACTCTCACGTTCTTTAATCGTTTCGCGTTTATCGAAGGTTTTCTTTCCCTGGGCTAACCCTATTTCTAATTTGGCAAACCCCCGGTCAGAGATAAATAATTGTAACGGAACAATAGTAAATCCTTTCTCTTCGCTTTTCGCCTTTAATTTCTTCAATTCTTTTTTCGTCAGTAGCAAAACTCGGTCTCTTTTAGCTTCGTGATTATAGAATGAACCATGTGAATACTCGGCGATGTGCATGTTTCGCACATACAATTGGTCGTTCAAAAAAGCACAAAAGGCATCATTTAGATTAGCTTTCCCCTGCCGTATGGATTTGATTTCGGTGCCAAGCAACTTAATTCCGGCAACATATTTCTCCAGAATATGGTATTCAAAGTATGCTTTTTTATTCTTTATGTTTAAATCGCCTGACATAGCCTGCTAATATCGGAAAGAAAATGTTGCAAATAAAGTTCGACTCAATTGGAATTAATTACCAAGTTAGAAACGGAACCATTGGTGCTTGTACTTTAATTTTTGCAAGATTTAACGTATTTTTAGCCAAAATTGATGAGTAATTATAATTTAATGAGTAAAAATAAAATCATGTATAGATTTTTGACTTTCTTGCTTTTCCTGCTTAACTTTTCAGTACTACAGGCTCAAACGGATAGTTTGACCTTGAAAAAGACAAATGAAATTATAAGCGCCATTAAAAATAAATGTGTTCCTGATAAGCGAACGGTTGTTTTTAATGTAAAAGTGCAGGACAACCCTTTTGTGTTGAATGTAGAAAGTAACCTTCCGGAAGCTGTAGCTGAATTGCGTTCTGCTTTAGCGAAAGAGAATGTGAAAGTCCAGATTCAGGATGATTTGCTTCCTTCTAAAAATTTGGACGGAAAGATATATGGGGTAGCTAATTTATCAGTTTGTAACAATCGGTATGAGCCTGATCAAGCTGCTGAGATGGCTACACAAATGCTTTTGGGTACACCTGTGAAGGTGTTGAAAAAGCAAAAGGGCCATTATTTGGTGCAAACGCCAGATGGCTATATTGCCTGGGTAGAAAGTGCCGGAATTGGTTTGATGGATGAAACGGCTTTTAAAAAGTGGCAAGCGGCAGATAAAGTAGTTTTTACTGAGATTTACGGACATGCTTATCAGCAGCCCGATCTAACGGCGCTTCCGGTTTCGGATTTGGTAAGTGGTAATATTTTACAGCTTCTGGGTCAGCAAAAGGGGTTTTATAAGGTTGCTTACCCGGACGGCCGCATCGGGTATGTCGAGAAACAACGAGCTCAAGATTTTAAAAAGTGGCTTGCCCGCCCTAATCCCAATGCAGAGCAGATTTTAAAAACCGCTAAAACATTGATCGGGGTTCCGTATTTATGGGGAGGAACATCTATAAAAGGAGTAGATTGTAGTGGATTGACTAAAACCAGCTACTTTTTGAATGGTATTATCCTTCCGAGAGATGCGTCGCAGCAGGCTTTGGTAGGAGAGCCGGTTGATATTTTTGAGGGCGATTCGGTAAGTATACAAAAATGTTTGAAAAATTTACGGGCCGGAGATTTATTGTTCTTTTCTTCGGGGAAGAATAAAAGCCTGAACGCAAAAGTTACACATACCGCTCTTTACATAGGCGATGGTGAATTTATCCAGTCCGCAGGCTTAGTCCGTTTAAGCAGTATGTTGCCCGAGTCGAAAAATTACGATGATTTTCAGTCGAGAACCTTAGTAGCTGCTCATAGAATGTTGACTGCTATTGGTAAGCCGCAGGTGACTCGTGTAGATCAACATCCTTTTTATGTAAAAATGCCTTAACGCTTGAGTAAAAATTAGTATAGATAGATAATGGATAAAGTTAAGGTATTAGAAAAATATGGAAAATCGCTTTTAGATGATGAAGCGCTTATTGGCCATATTCATGCAACAAGTTCACCAGCATGGAGGTATCTGTTTGGCCCTTTAGGCATGATTCTTTTTAATAAATTCTATGTTCTTGTTGTTTCGGATAAAAAAATTCATTTTAATCGGCTAAATCAGCTCGGAAAAATAGCACTAACGGATTCTTTTACTTACGATGAAATCGAGCGGTTAGAAATGAAAAAGGGCATGGTAAAATACACGCTCCGGTTTTATTTTAAAAATGGTAATAAACTAAGGCTTAGAGCACAGCACATGGCTTTTAGTGAAAAAATTAGAGAAAAGCTCATATCTTCTCAGGCGCTTAGCCATTTGCAAGAGAAGTTTCAGTGTTAATTGTCTTCTCCATCCTGCTCATTTATGTAGGTTCCATTTTAGCTTATAGCCCTAACTCGGGGAGTCTTAAAGACACTACTAAAATTTCTTTACGGCAAAGAATTTATAAGCAAAAAGGCGTCTTGTCTTTAGGCACTTTACTCATTTCGGTACATTTACTTGCTATGGACGACCATGCGAATACTATTGCCGATAACGTGGCGTATACATTCGGGCTGAGTTATGCCGGAGTAATACAGGAAGGACATTTTTACCAGTTAGTTACCAGTACATTTGTTCATATCAATCTGGTGCATTTGTGTAGTAATTTGCTGATACTCGCTTTGTTATCGGCTTATGAAAGAAGGGTGGTTTCCCGGCGATTTTTTCTTGTATTTTTTATCAGTAGTCTGGTTTCTTCAGTTGCTGATTTATTTTGTGTAGGCCAGAATATTGTTAGTATGGGGGCTTCGGCAGGTATTTGTGGGCTTGTTGCGGCTTATTTTATTGATTATGCACAAACGTCATGGAAAGAATGGAGCTCCGGGGTATTTTTAGTATTAGTGATTATTCTATTTTACACGTTTTCAGTAGGAATACAACAAAACACGTTTAATTATCAGATCAATTGGTTATCGCATTTAATTGGGGCAATAACCGGGGCTTTTTTCATCAAACTAGTTCCTTTTAAAGATAAAACAACTAATTTATCTGAAAAATTTTGAGAGAAGCTTTATTAATTCCGCTCGAATCGTAATCTTTTTCCTGGGATAGCTGCCAGGAATTTTTCTTTCTCAAATACTAGATTGCCTGATACAATGGTGGCATGTACAGCAGATTGAAACCGTTGCCCTTCAAAAGGACTCCATCCACATTTGTATAATATGTTTTCCTTTTTAACCGTCCATGGTTTGTTTAAATCAACCAAAACCAGGTCAGCCCAATACCCTTCACGAATAAAGCCTCTTTTTTCTACCTGGAAACAAATGGCAGGATGGTGCGCCATTTTTTCAACAATTTTTTCCAATGTGATTTTCCCCCGATGATAGAACTCCAGCATGGCAACCAAGGCATGTTGCACTAAAGGGCCACCCGAAGGAGCTTGTAAATACGGTTGCGATTTTTCCTCGATGGTCTGCGGCGCATGATCCGTAGCAATAACATCAATATACCCGTCTAAAACCGCTTTGAAAATGGCATCCTGATCCTGCTCTGTTTTTATGGCCGGATTCCATTTAATCCAATTCCCTTTTTCCTTGTAATCTGTATCTGAAAACCATAAATGATGAATACAAGCCTCGGCCGTAATCCTTTTATCCTTTAACGGGATGGTATTATCAAATAAGCCGATTTCTTTTTCTGTCGAGATGTGCAGAATATGCAATCTGGAATTATATTTTTTAGCAAGTTGCACTGCAAACGAGGAAGATTGATAACAAGCCCCGGCACTTCGTATCAAGGGATGCATTTCTGGTATGATCTTTTCGCCATACTGCTGTTTAAATTTTTCAAGATTAATCTTTATCGTTGCTTCGTCTTCACAATGAGCGGCAATAAGCATGGGAGTTTGAGAGAAAATCGCTTCTAAGGTTTTTTCATTATCTACCAGCATATCCCCCGTAGAAGAGCCCATAAACACTTTGATGCCACATACGTATTGGGTATCGGTCTTTAGAATCTCTTCTAGATTATTGTTAGAAGCCCCCATAAAAAAGGAGTAATTGGCCAATGAAGTTTGCGAAGCAAGCTGGTATTTATCTTCCAACAATTCCTGCGTTAACGTATTCGGAATGGTATTCGGCATCTCCATAAACGAAGTGATGCCTCCGGCTACTGCCGCCCGCGATTCGGTATAGATGTCTGCTTTATGCGTTAACCCCGGTTCGCGGAAATGCACCTGGTCGTCAATACAACCGGGGAAAAGATACAAACCTTCCGCATTAATTTCTTTATCTGCTTTTTTATCCAGGTGTTTATCAATTTGTTCAATAATGCCATCTTTTATAAAAATATCACTGATTAGTTGCTGATTTTCGTTAACAATAGTGACTGATTTGATAAGAATAGAAGGCATTTAGATTTGCGATTTTAGAATTACGATTGTCGAATTTACGGAATTAACCGCTTTTCCTTGAAGTATTTCTTGATCTTTCCTATGGGTATATGGGTAGAATGTCATGGTGTGCTCGTCGAATGAGTTAGCCTCATATAAAATGTTACCTTAGCGAGGTAAAACACTGGATTAGTAGGACATTGGCAAATGTAACATGTTATAAAGGGTAAATGGTTGACAAAATAACTAAAGGAGCATAAATCATATTAAAAAGAAATGGAATCAGTATTTAAAATATGGAAAACCAGTAGAAAAATATACTTGGATTTTTTTGATCAATATACAGTAGAGCAACTCAATAAAGTATCCGATGGATTTAGTAATAACCTCATATGGAATATCGGACATGTCATTGTGGTACAGCAATCTTTGATTTATAAGGCATCTGGTTTGGAAATGTATGTATCTGAGGATTTGTTTAATCGTTATAAATCTGGAACTAAGCCAGTAACAGCGATATCGAAAAATGAAATTGATGAATTAAAAGCACTTCTTACTTCATTGATAGAAAAAACGGAAAAGGATTTTTTGAATGGAAAATTCGTTGCATATAATGAAAGGACGACAGGCACAGGATTTTATCTAGCTTCATTAAGAGACTCATTTGAATTTAATAATTACCACGAAGGGTTGCACTTAGGTTATATGATGAGCATTAGAAAATTTATTTAAGGCCATTTCCAAGTGCAGACAAACGTCGTTATGGTATGCACCTCTAATCATGTAGCGATGAAATTAGTATGATTATTATCTTTGCCCGATGCCTTCATTTGAAGATTTTAAACTGAACCGGCAATTATTAAATGCCATAGCGGACGCCGGTTATTCAGAACCAACCCTAATTCAGCAAAAAGCAATAACGCCCGTGTTAGCGGGTCAGGATATGATGGGTATTGCCCAAACCGGAACCGGAAAAACAGCGGCTTACGTATTACCCCTGCTGATGAAGCTGAAATATGCCCAGGGTAGTGATCCCAGAGCGCTTATTTTGGCTCCCACACGGGAACTGGCTATGCAGATTGAAGAAAATATCCGGACGTTTGCTAAATATACGGATCTGCGAACGGTTGTACTTTACGGTGGTATAGGGCCTAAAAAACAGATTGGCGAACTGAAAAAAGGGGTGGATATGTTAGTGGCTACGCCAGGACGTTTTTTGGATTTATATCTGGCGGGTCATATCCACACGAAACACGTGCCGTGTGTGGTGATGGATGAGGCGGATAAGATGATGGATATGGGTGGTATTGGGTCGTGCCATCGGTTTTTTGTAGTGGTTCCCCGAAAACGGCAGAACTTGCTTTTTTCTGCAACCATGAGCGAGCTGGTACATAAAATTGCCGGAGATTTTCTAAAATTTCCGTTGATTGTTGAAGTTGCACCCCAAGCTACTCCAGCACAAACTGTGAGTCAGGTTCTGTATTTCGTTCCTAATTTAAAAACCAAGTTAAACCTGCTATTACATTTATTAAAGAATGATGAAGCGTTTAATCGGCTGATCATCTTTTGTAAGACTAAAACCATAGCTGATAATATTTTCAAATACCTGGAGCGTAGGTATGGTGAAGATGAAATCCGGGTAATTCATGCCAATAAAGGTCAGAATACCCGGATTAACTCGATCAACGCGTTTAAAGAAGGAACTATCCGGATTTTAGTAGCAACCGATGTGGCAGCCCGCGGACTGGATGTGAGCCAGGTGAGCCATGTAATCAATTTTGATGTGCCCATTATCATCGAAGATTATGTACACCGGATCGGCCGCACCGGAAGGGCTTTTAACACAGGTGATGCCATTACTTTCTGCAACCCCGCCGAAGAATACTATGTTCGAAAGATTGAGAAATTAATACGGCAGCAAATTCCTCTAGCCTCTATTCCTAAAGAAGT
>JANWIB010000037.1 GCA_025450155.1 Sphingobacteriaceae bacterium | reverse complement strand
TGTTGGCCCTACAATGTATTCGCTTACAATTTTAGCAGGAGCAGGTAATCTACCGGCTTTTAAAACGTTTGCAAGGTCTTTGGTGTCATCTACCGTAAAATTGCCGCTGATAGAAGAAATACCGTTAGAGATTTCATTCTGAACAGTTGGAGCAGAGTAAATGTAGTTATCTAATACAATAGCGATACTTTTTTTATTGTTAGGATCGGCCGAAGCTGCTGCAGTTACGCTTCTCCAGGCACGAGCACCATCCGCATTCATCACCATAACTACTTCGGGGTTGCCTTGTTGATCGTAATCGTTACGGGCATCAGTAATTACATCTCCTTGCAGTACCGGACCGCCTTCAAAACCAGTGCCTTTTACTGCATACAGTTCAAATACATGTGTCTCAGGACTTATGGGTTTAACACCCCACAAAAGTTTAACATTTTGCGGGATTACTGATTTTACTGCTGTTGAGGATAAGAATTTATTGATTTTTGCTGTATCTTTCTGGGCAACATAACCTATAACTGGTCCGGGTCTTAAATCTTGTTGTCCATTTTGAGCTTTATAGGTTGCGGGAGCCAATAAGGAAAATAAAGGATTTTGTTTAGCTTGTTGTGCTCTTAGTACAGCAGAATCTTTCTTAGTAGAATCTTTTTTAGCGCCTAATGTAGCTAATTTACTTCCCGTAGAGTCTTTTTTAGCACCCAAATTGGCTAATTTGCTAGCTGTAGTATCTTTTTTAGACTGAGCAGTTACTTTCGCCGTATCTGAAACTGTTTGTGCAGAAGCTAAAATGGTGTTAATATTTACAAGGAGGGGATAAATCTCCCGGTTATCGTATGTTTCCCAAAATTCTAATTGAGCAGAACCTTGTAATAGCTTACGAACACGTTCGGGATCTGAAACACCGGGTAGTTCAATTAAAATACGGTTGGTGCCTTCCTGTAATTGAATGTTGGGAGAAGTAACACCAAATTTATCAATACGTGTACGAAGAATATTGAATGATCTGTCAATAGCACTGTTCGCTTCTTTTCTCAAGAAATTTAATACATCATCATTGCTGGCATCTATTTTAATAGCTTGTGCATTTTCTTTGGTAGCGAAAATAGGAGCTAGCTTTCCGTTGGGATTTAATTTTTCGAACTCTTCACCAAATAAAGTAATGAAATCTTTTTGGCTATTCTTTAAGCGGCTTTCTGCATTGCGTAAAGCGGCATTAAAACTTTGTTCTTTATTATTGTTAGAAAGGTTTCGTACCAGGTCTGTTAATGAGATTTCCATGGTTACGTTCATTCCACCTTTCAAATCCAGTCCCAGAGGAATTTCACGCTCTTTAGCGTATTGGTAGGTGACGTATTTTGCAAAGTCGAATACCGGCTGTGTCGCCATAGAGTCCAGGTAAGCTCTTTCTTTGGTGATATTACCTTTTGCAAATGCTTTCGCATCCCTTTCAACCTTGCCAGCTATCCACGTGAAAGAAAGCGAATACAAACATGCAATTGCCAGCGCTATTGCAACAAATTTAATCAGTCCTTTACCTTGCATTTTAATTTGAATTGTGTAGTTCTATTCTAAGAAGCTCTTTTTTGATTAAGACGGCAAATCTAACTAATTTTTTAATTTATGAAATTGTTAATTCCAGAAAATATCAATCGGTTAGGTTTTCCGTTTCAGGGTGATAAAAGAATAAGGAAATATGTTTTTTTCATCTGCCTCATGATACGCTCTCGAAACCTCCTTCCATTCTTCAACGTTTATAGGTGGAAAATAGGTGTCTGCATCAAATTGATGATGTATGCGGGTTAAGTATATAATATCAGTCAAATGAAGCGACTGCCTGAAAATATCGGCCCCGCCAATTATAGAAACTTTTTCTTCGCCTTTACACAATACCATTGCTTCTTCAATAGAGTGTACTACTTCGCAGCCTTCAATTTTTATATCCTGACGAGTGATTACAATGTTTCTGCGATTAACTAAGGGCTTACCCATGGAATCGAAGGTTTTTCGACCCATAATTACTGGCGCACCCATAGTGAGGGACTTAAAATGTTTTAAATCTGCCGGAAGGTGGCAAAGTAACTGATTATTTTTACCAATTGCATTGTTTTCGTCTACAACTACCACTTGTGATATTTTAATCATTGGACATTAGTGATAATTTTATCAAATGCATTAATCAAATTCTTTACCTCCGTAAGTGTTTTTGGATCCGTTATTTCAGATGCATTGCTCACTTTTGTTTTTACGAATGAAATTACCAATTGGGTATCTTCGGTTATTTTTGATTCAATTACGTTTAGCGTTTCCAATAAGGCGGCATGTCCTTTTTGTCCTAATGACGATGCTGTAATTAAAGCAACCGGTTTATGGGAAAATTCGCAAGAAGAAACTGTCCAGTCGATAGCGTTTTTTAAAGATCCCGGTACCCCCATGGCATATTCGGGCGTGCAAATCAGTACGCCATCCGCTTCTCGTATTTGCCTGCGAAAATCAAAAACTTCTTCCGGGGCAGTTTCATTGTCCCTGTCGGGGTTGAAATGGGGGATATCAGCTATACGATCAAAAACTTCTAAATCGAATTGTGCAGCGGTTAAATGTGCAATTGCATTAATTAAATAAGAATTTGTTGAATTTTTTCTTGTGCTGCCGGATATGGCTAATATTTTCTTTTTGTTCGTTGTCATAAATAGTTAACTTTTAAAAAGCACATGCGAGTTATAAATGATCTAAGGTGTCGTACCTTTCCCATCAGTAGCAATCAGCTCAAATGTAGTCATGAGTGGCATTGGTATTCCTGTTTGGTAATCTACCTTTTCGAGCCCTATTTGCTTAATTTTATAACCCTTCTTATGAAAGAAATCTTCTAAATCATGATAAACATGGCTATTTAGCATGATTTCAGCTATTTTTTCGTAAGTTTTTTGTTCTGGACGATTGTTTAATGCTTTCCATTGGGCAGAATGTTCAAATGCGAATATTTGGCGTTCTTTAACATCTTGAAATAAGAAGGGAGCAAATCCGGATAATTGGATTAGCATATTCATGTGAATATGCTTTATTGCTATTTGTAGTAAAGTATCTAGATATTTTATCTCGTCCTTTAATTTTAAAGGAGGAGGTGTAAGCTTTTCTTTTCCATAAACCTGGTAATTCAGGTATCCGTAAACTGTGTCGGCGCTATCTTTATCAAAACGTAAATATCTTCTTATACTATCAGATTCATATTTTACTAAAAATTCTCTTTTAATATTGCCAGAATCAATGTGAATAGTTTGAGCCCGTGTTAGGTTATAAGTGATTATCAGCATCAAAGTGATTATCACTTTATTTAATATTTTCATCTGGATACTTTTAGGTATTACAATTACACTGCTACTGGCGCTTTAATATGCGGATGCGGATCGTAGTTTTCCAAATGAAAGTCTTCAAATTTGAAATCGAAAATATTTTTCACTTCAGGGTTTAATTTTAGAGTTGGAAGCGGACGAGGCTCACGGCTTAACTGTAGCTGCGTTTGTTCGAGGTGGTTATTGTATAAATGTGCATCACCAAACGTATGCACAAAGTCGCCGGGCTGTAAATTGCAAACCTGGGCCATCATCATGGTTAATAGAGCATAAGAAGCAATGTTGAACGGAACGCCCAGGAAAATATCCGCACTGCGTTGGTAAAGTTGGCAACTAAGCTTTCCGTCCGCTACGTAAAACTGAAAGAAACTATGGCAGGGAGGTAAAGCCATTTTCTCAATATCAGCCACGTTCCAGGCCGAAACAATAATTCGCCTGGAATCGGGGTTATTTCTGATCTGATTAATTACTTGCGTAATTTGATCAATGTGTTTCCCATCAGGTGTTGGCCACGAACGCCATTGGTAGCCGTAAATCGGGCCTAATTCGCCATTTTTATCTGCCCATTCATCCCAAATGCTTACCCCCTTCTCTTTTAAATAGTTAATATTAGTTTCGCCTTTTAAAAACCAAATTAACTCGTGTATGATAGAGCGCAAATGGAGTTTTTTAGTGGTCACCAGCGGAAAGCCCTTCTGCAAGTCAAAACGCATTTGATAGCCAAAAACGCTGATCGTTCCCGTCCCTGTCCTGTCGTGTTTTTGTGTGCCGTTCTCCAACACATGTTGCATCAAATTCAGATATTGTTTCATTGTAGTTTGTACATATGTTACAAAGGAAATAAATGTATTTTTGGCATCCTATTTATTGTTTAAAAAAACGTTAAATGTGTATAATTTATGATAGCGTTTCCGAATGCTAAGATCAATATTGGCTTAAACGTTATCGCACGTCGTGGCGATGGTTATCATACGATCGAAACCGTTTTTTATCCCATTAAAATTAATGATGTTTTAGAAATTGTAGAAGCTGATCAATTAAATTTTCAGACATCTGGCATAGCGATTCCGGGATATGCCAATGAAAATCTTTGCCTTAAAGCGTATGATTTGTTAAGGAAGGATTTCGACCTTCCTTTTATTACCATTCATCTCCATAAAAATATTCCAATAGGAGCCGGACTGGGTGGTGGTTCTGCTGATGCTGCCTTTTTTATTCGTTTGCTGAATGATAAATTTGAGTTGGGTTTAAGTTTGGTCCAAATGGAAAATTATGCCCGGGAACTTGGTGCCGATTGTACTTTTTTCCTTCATAACAGGCCTGTATTTGCTTTTGGAAAAGGCGATGAATTTGAAGCGATACACCTGAGCTTATCGTCTTATTACCTGGTGCTCGTAATGCCTGGTGCGCATGTTTCTACAGGGGAAGCTTATCGCGGAGTAAAACCGGCGCTACCGGATGAATCTTTAAAAGAATTAATCCAATTACCCATTGAAGCGTGGCGAAATGCAATAAAAAATGATTTTGAAGATTCTGTTTTTAATAATCATCCGGAAATAAGAGGAGTAAAAGCAGCTTTGTATGAGTCTGGAGCCCTATATGCCTCCATGAGTGGTAGTGGCGCTTCGGTATATGGGATTTTTAAAAAGGAAGTGAAATTACCTGAGTTGGAAAAAATCTGTACTGTTTATTACAATGTTTAGTTTTCTAATTCCGGTTGGCTTAACTGCGTTTTAACCCAAGCACTTATTTCTCCTTTCTTTTGTAATTCCAGTATTTCCTCTATCTTTTCATCCTCCTTAAACGTTGCCTTATTCAGTGTATAATCTTTTGCTAGGTTTTCCAACCCCGCTACATGTGGGGTCAAAAGCGCTTTATTTTCAGGATGTTGCAGTTGGTATGCGGTATAGCCAAACATAAAGGTGAGCAGTAAATCAGGATTTTTTTTAGCCAATTTCATTACATAGGGTTCAATAACTACAGTTAGATAAGGCGTATCCTTAATCCATTTTACAGTAAATTCTTCAACCGCGATGCGTTTAGCTGTATTTTCAGAGCGGGGAGTACGAATGAGCCATTCCATACAACTTTTAACCGTTGATTCGTATTGCTGAAAATCTTCTTTGGTTTTAAGTCTGTAATTCTGTGGAATAAGCTCCTGTGCCTGTAACCAAAGAACAGTCAAAAGGAAAAATAGAGAGAATAAAAAACGTTTCATGCTAACTGATATACTCTCTATCCTCATCACTAAGGTTAGAAGGTTTTTCGGGGTTAACATCATTTTTATTTTCTTCAGAAACTTCTGTTGAAGCTGATTTTTTACGAGGGCGGGCAATTAGTACACCAATAATAAACCCAAGTCCAAACATCACACCAAATATGGCCAGTTTGGAAATACGTGCTTCGCCGAAGAGCCATACAGGCACTTCATCTTGATTTTTCATTAATACGACCGTAACTAAAACGGTTACGATAATGATGAAAATGGTTTTTAAGCTCATAACTAAAAATTATAGGAAACCGTTGGTTCGAATATCGGATTTTGTCGCGGCTTTTCGTTTATCAGTATAATTTTTACGCCTGCATCAAAATTCGGAAGATAAAACCGAAGCAGGTTCATGTCAGCACTAAGTTCAATACCATACGTTCGGGGAGAAAAGGAATTTCCTTTTCTAATATTTTCAAAATCTGCAAAAAAGCCCCCTTTTATTCGTTTGATGTAAGCTAGCGGGCCAACCTCCCAATCGGGATAAAATAAAGGAAACCGATAATCTAACAACAAGGTGTTAATTAAGTTTTTAGTAGGGGTAAGGTTAGCGTAGCCGCTTACATAAGGGATATTGTGCGTTTGTTGATAACTGCCGCTGCCATTTCGATAATTAAAGGATAGCTGAAAGGAATGATTGGAGAACAAACCCGGAAAATAGAAATTGCTTTTTAGCGTGAATAATTTTCCTTGCAATTGATTTTCAAACGGAAAATGGCGATAAGTCAGTGTAACATTTTGCGCCCATCGTGGCGCTAAATCCCGGGCACTTCTACTGGTACTATGTCCAAAAGCCGCCTGGTAATGCATGGGGAAATCAATTATCCGTACGAAGTTTTTGTTTCCATTCACGATATTATATCGGGTTGTATAATCTGTTCCGGCTTTAAAATTCAAGTTGTAATTCTGGTTAAGCTGATTAAACGTAAAGGGAATAGTGATTTCAGTATTGAGTACGTTTTCTCTCCAGGTTATTGGCGTCAATTGCGTAACGCCGTTTACAACGTTTCTGCGGTAAATTAACCGGGCCTGATTGGTGTAAGAAACATCCAGAATAGGGTAGAAGCGGCTATAGGTGAATCCGGCTAAATAATCACTTTTTTTAAGTGCATTGTTAAAACGGTAAGTGGTATAAAAACTTAAGGTGTTCAGTTTATTGTCTGATTGCAGCCTGAGCGCATAATTATAATCATCGTTACTGTTTTCTTCAATAGCAGGCACTAGACTGTGAAAGTAAAACAGGTTATTAAGTTCTTTATAGGGTTTTGAACTGTATTTTTTATTCGGAATGGAATCGAAAGCGTTTTTATTGCCTTCCTGTAATACAAGGGGCTCGATGTACTCATTATGAAAATCGTTGGATAGGTTATCTATTTTGTTGCCACCCGAACCCTCAAAGGAAATAAATGAAATATCGTAACCGGTTACCTGGTAATTATTGAAATATAATCTTCCTATTTTTTCATCATAAAATGGATTTTTAGCTCCAAACTTTACAGAAGTTAATTGAAATAATTGCCCATTTTCAGGATTAAGCCGATAGATATTATCAATTCCGTTATAATGCGCTTTAAATACGATTTGATTTCCGGCATAAACTGGCCTGGAAAGTAATTGCTTTTGGAAGGGTAGAAGTTGTTTAAAGGTGCCGGTTTGCCGGTTAAGTTCTACTATTGTTTTCCCTTCCTGGCTTACGGCTGCTACAATTACTTTTTCTTCTGTTGAGTTATATCGAGGTGTTTGCAACATTAAATTTTGCGGGC
>JANWIB010000036.1 GCA_025450155.1 Sphingobacteriaceae bacterium | reverse complement strand
ATTATCGTTACACAGGGAGGATCAGAAGGATTTATCATAGCCACGCAATCATGCCTTGATTCTGGAGATGAAATTATTGTACCCGAACCTTTTTATGCCAATTATAGTGGATTCGCTTGCATGAGCGATGCAATTATAAAGCCTGTATTATCTGCTATTGATAATGGATTTGCGCTTCCACCAATAAGTGAATTTGAAAAACTAATTACGGATAAAACGAAAGCCATTTTTATTTGCAGCCCGAATAATCCGACGGGATATCTCTATTCACGCCAAGAACTGGAAGATATAAAGACACTCTGCTTAAAATATGATCTTTTTTTATTTGCAGATGAAGCGTACCGGGATTTTTGTTATGATGGAAAGCCTTTTGTTTCTGCTATGCATTTGGATGGGTTAGATCAGCATGTCATCTTGATTGATACGATTTCAAAACGTTATAGTGCTTGTGGTGCCCGTTTAGGCTTTCTCATTACTAAAAACAAAACCGTATTAGCTACTGCGTTGAAATTTGCTCAAGCCCGATTAAGTGCCGGTATGGTGGAGCAGATTGCGGGTGAGGCTGCTATAGACACTCCTGATTCCTACCTCCAAGAGGTGATAAAAGAATATACTGAACGCCGTAAAATTTTGGTGGATGCGCTGAATAAAATGGAAGGAGTTTTCTGCCCCAATCCGGGAGGAGCATTTTACGTGGTGGCAAAATTTCCGGTAGACAATGCCGAAAAGTTTTGTCAATGGATGCTGGAGAAGTTCTCGTACGAGAATCAAACAGTAATGATGGCTCCTGCCGCTGGTTTCTACAGCACTCCCGGAGCCGGAACAAACGAAATTCGTTTGGCCTATGTTTTGAGTAAAGAAAAATTAGTGAGTGCCATGGTATGTCTTGAAAAAGCATTAAAGCAATATCCTGGCAGATTAATAGAGGCATGAATTATAGCATATTTAGTTCTAAAAGCGTATCTTTGAAATTAAACATACGGGGTCGACCGGAATTGACAGGATGGCGGCAGGTATGTAAGCATGCAGCGCATTGTGAGTATAGCGCTTTAATCTGAACTCTCAAACTATAATTGGCGAAAATAACTACGCCTTAGCTGCCTAATTTAGAATTAGCTCAGCTTTTGTCCCGTCGGTATTCTGTTCTGTTTAACTGACAATTGGGGCATCGTTCAACAGAACTGGCTTAATTAAGGATGCGGTAATTGGGCGAGATAAAGTATCTAAGGCAGACGGTACAGGCAAGCAACTGGCCTTCCCCTTCCCGACAATTGAACAGAAGCTAAGCATGTAGAAAGCGTATTGGGTCCCATGTTTGGACGAGAGTTCGAATCTCTCCGACTCCACAAAAAATCCTTCTGAATAGCTATTCAGAAGGATTTTTTATTTTATCGCCGGGCAGAGTTGCGTTTTATATTTTTCGAAGCACATTTAGAAGATAGTGGCTATTCCATAAAAAATTTTAGTTTTGCCTAAGATGAATGGTTCAGAAAAGCTTCACCTGATTGATGAGAACTTTCAGTCGCAAATTTCAGAAGAATGTGACTTGCTAATGCAGATTACTTCCTCCAGATTCTCTTATGCTGTTATTAATCAAGAGCAGGTAAAAGTATTGTTCGATGCTCCACTCAATCAGGAAAACGAAATGAAAGATTTTTTTGAAAATGATCCTTTACTGAAACTTCATTTTCATCGGGTAAAAGTTGCTACAGATACTTTTAAATTCACATTCATCCCCACTGAAGTATACGCCGATGAAAATTTAAAGGATTATAATAAATATATACAGATATCCCCTTCAAACTTATTTCTCAGTGACATTAGTGCACAAAAAATAAAAAACATTACATCGTTAGATAACGGATTAAAACGCTTTCTGAATGAAAAATTTCAAAATCACACTTTAGTAAGCTCAGCAAATCCTTTGATAGAGGCGGCTACTAGAATTTATGCGGATAGCGGAAAACAACTTATCCTAAACCTGAATGCTCACAGCTTTGAGGCGATAGTTTTAGAAAATAGCAAACTGCTTTTTTATAATATATTTTCGATAGCAAAACCTGATGATTTTAATTATTTCCTTTTATTTATATTAAAAGAACTTGATTTGAATCCGGCGGAAATCAGCCCGATAGTTTGCGGACAAATTGAAACTTCTTCAGAAACTTATCATCGACTTCAAAAATATTTTGCAAGAATAAAATTCGCAGACCCCAGCCTGTTAATTCATTTACCTTCAGCTTTCAGGCTGGCTCCTGTTCATCATTTCTTCTCCTTAATCGGCCTTAATTTATGCGAATAATAAGTGGAAAACTGAAAGGTTTCCGCTTATCGCCACCGGGAAATTTGCCCGTACGGCCTACTACTGATATGGCTAAAGAAGCCTTATTTAATATTTTAAGTAATCAATTCGATTTTGAAGAGATTAACGTACTCGATTTGTTTAGTGGAACGGGGAGTATTTCGCTTGAATTTGCCTCAAGAGGTGTTCCTGAAATCGTTTCGGTGGACAAAAGCTTTGGCTGTTATAGTTATTTAAAAACAACGGCTAAATCGCTAAACCTACTGGCTATTCATGCTTATAAGGCCGATGTATTGAAGTTTTTAAGTCAGCATCAGGTTAAATACACTATCATTTTTGCTGATGCACCTTATGATATGCCGCAACTTCCAACAATTCCTAAACTAGTTTTTGAAAGAGATTTACTACTTCCGGAAGGCATATTGATTGTTGAACACCCCTCCACTATAAAATTAGACTATTATCCGGAGTTTACGGAACAACGGAAATATGGATATTCTTCATTTAGCTTTTTTCAACATATTGCTACATAAGCTCTACTTTTGACTTTTAACTTCTAACTTTAAAAAATGAAAACAGCCCTTTTCCCTGGTTCTTTTGATCCGGTTACTAAAGCTCACGTGGACATTCTAAAACGTTCTATTTCTTTATTTGATAAGGTGATTATCGGTGTGGGTGTGAATAGCACGAAGCCTTCTTTATTGGATGCAACAACTCGAGAAAAGATGCTCAAGGCTGTTTTTGCTGATGAACCTAAGATTGAAGTAACTACTTACGAGGGTTTAACGGTAGACTTTTGCAGGAAGGTTGGGGCAAGTTATATGATTCGTGGAATACGAACAGTATCTGATTTTGAGTACGAAAAAGCTATTGCCCAGATGAACCATGCTTTAGAGCCTAGCATAGAAAGTATATTTATCCTCAGCAAACCGGGTTATTCTTCTATCAGTTCTACTATTGTGAGGGATATTCTGCGTTATAAAGGCGATGTAAGTAAATTTGTACCTGAAGCAGCTATGAAGTTTCTTAATCGGTAATAAAACTCAATACATCCAAAATTAGAGGAAACGTATTTTGTTTAACTATAGCAAACTCACCTTCTCCTAACCATCTTGCTTCTGTAATGCCCTCTTCTAACTGCGGTATTAAAGGCTGATTTTCAGCTTCCATTTTATACCAGGTTGTTTTCTTCAAAATCAATTGTTCACCCTGCTCATAAACATGCCAGGTTTTGCATATCTTACCTAATACCTTATCAATAAGAATTCCACACTCTTCCTCTACTTCTCTTACTGCCGCTCTTTTTGTCTTCTCTCCTTCATCAATTTTACCTTTAGGCAAATCCCACTTTCCTCTTCTAAAAATAAACAGGTATTTATTTTCCTGATTTCTTACCAATCCGCCGGAAGCTTTTATCATCATTACTGATTTTTTCAACGTACTAAACAAGCGCTTGGCATTTGCTGTTAACAACATATACACACCCATTATTTCATTATCTTTTATCTTATGATAAAAAGTTAAGAGATCAAAGGTCTGTAAATCAATTTGCTGGTATTTTTTTAAGGTAGGGGGAATATTTTCAGTGATAATGAGGGCTGTATCGTTTATATAAATTCTATACATTTGCGCCATGCTTAACAAGAGTGAGATTGAACAGAAAGTTGCCGAGTTTTTGTTACAAATTAAAGCAATAAAATTACAACCTGCTAATCCGTTTACCTGGGCATCCGGATGGAAATCACCCATCTATTGCGATAACCGCATTACATTGTCTCATCCAGTGGCGAGAACGTATATTCGTCAAAAATTATCCGAATTGGTTCAGGAAGAATTTGGCTCTGTAGGGGCAATTGCCGGTGTAGCCACAGCAGGAATTCCACAAGGAGTTTTAGTTGCCCAGGAACTAGGGCTTCCTTTTGTTTATGTGCGCTCAAAACCCAAGGAACATGGAACCGGCAGTCTAATTGAAGGCGAATTAGTAGAAGGACAACGGGTAGTGGTAGTGGAGGACTTGATTTCTACCGGTAAAAGTAGCTTGCAAGCTGTTAAAGCCTTGCGTGAAACCGGATGCGAGGTTGCAGGGTTGGTTGCCATTTTTAGTTATGGTTTTGATCTGGCCGAAAAAAACTTTAAAAGTGCCAAATGCCGTTTTGCGACCTTATCTAATTACAATGCTTTAATTGATTACGCTTCTAAGAATGGTTTTATACAGGAAGAAGACCTCGGAATATTACGTAAATGGCGTGATAACCCTTCCGAATGGGGCAATTCTATAAAAAGTCTGGCCTGATTTTATTTATGACAATTTTTGAAAGTAAAGCGATTATCAATAAATCGGTTAGCGAGGTTTATACCTTCCTTTCTGACATGAACAATCATCAGAAATTAATGCCCGATACGATCAGCGGATGGTCATCTAGCACAGATGAAGCCCAATTCATTATCCAGAATATGGGTAATCTTTCTTTAAAAATTGCTGATAAAAACATTAACAACAGTATCATGATAATACCGGCACAACAGGCCCCTTTTAACATTGAATTAAAATGGGTGTTGATTGAAACCGATATCAACATGACCGAAGCTTTATTGACTGTTTCTGCCGAGCTCAACATGATGATGAAAATGCTGGTCAGTGGCCCGTTGCAAAAGCTGGTGAATTATCAAACCGAAAAATTAGTTTCCGTTATCTAATTTGGCTCTCTTTCGTGGATTGTCATATCGAACGTCAGCGAGGATAGCTTATAAAGAGATTCTCACTAACGTTCAAAATGACAAAGAGTGTTTTAGTCAGCAACTGAAAGAAAGTTATTGAACAAAAAATTACTGCGCCATTGCCATGCTTTCTTCCGCAGTAGGGCCGTATAATCCCGGAGGGATATTACCCGAAGCTCGCAAATACACCACCAGCTCTCCGCGATGATGGTACAGGTGATTAAACAGAAAGCCCCTCACCACCTGAACCCGGGGCATCACGGGAAACACCGGCTCCGTACCGCCCATCACCATTTTCCATTCTTTAAACATACTTTCATCAGTTGCACGCTCCAGGGCAGAACGGGCGGCCTCCACATTTTCTTCAAATTTCTTCAAAATATTACCGGCCTTACTGATATCGCCTTTATCATAGCGATAAGCTGCCATATCAAATACATCCTGATGGAACGTTCCCTCATACCAGTTGTACACTTCGGCAACATGCGAAGCAAGCTGTCCCATAGTCCACGAAATATCTGCTGGTTTATAACCTAATGCGCTGTCCGGTATGGCCGAAAGCAGTTTTCGAGTATTCTGAACCTCGTGTTCAAATTCTCCCATTAAAGATTGTACAATCATCATTTTAGTATTTAAAGTTTAGAATCTCTAAGTTAACTATTGTAGCAATACGATGAATATATTAAGGCTTCTTTATTTCAGCATATGCTTTTTTAAATGCCTTTATAGTGCGTACAATATCATCTGTGGTAGTTGCCCAGGAACAAACGCTAACACGAATTACTTTCCGGTTATCCCATTCTGCACCCCCGCACCAGCATTCGCCTGATTCCTGAATTCGCTTTAACGTGCTATCGGTAAGATCATCCGTTTCGCAGGCTACCAAAACCTGGTTAAATACCACATCATTTAAAATCTGGAAGCCTACATCGGCTAATCCTTTTGCCAGTTGAACGGCTCTTTCGTGCAAGCCATAAACCAATTCATCAATACCCTGACGTCCTAAATATTTCATGGTTGCCCATAATTCAACAATTCTTGCTCGTTTTGACATTTCGGGGGTATATAACAGTCCGTCTCGTTTATCGCCATAAACCAGATAAGAGCCGGAAGCCTGTAAAGCGGAAACCAACGCTTCGCTATCGTTGCATAAAACAATGCCGCAATCGTAGGGTGTGTTTAGTGTTTTATGCGCATCCGCCGACCAGGAATTGGCTTTCTCCATGCCTTTGGTTAAGTGCTTCAGCTTAGCTGAACCCGCAGCCCATAAGCCGAAAGCTCCATCTATATGCACCCAGGCATTAGCCTGAGCAGCCCTGTCGCATACCTGATCAAAAGCATCGAACGAACCGCTGCATACATTACCTGCCTGTAGAATTAAAATGGTACGATCGTCTAAAGCGGGAATCTGCTCCGGGATAATTCGACCCTGCTCATCTACATCAACCCATTCAATACTGTCTTTCCCAAACCCTAAGATGGAAATGCCTTTTATTGCAGAGCTGTGAACTTGTTTCCCGGTGACAATCCGGATTTTTGGCGCTCCAAATAATCCTTTTTCATTCACATCCCAACCTAAGCGTTGTAATATCCTATACCGGGCCGCTGCCAATCCGCACAACGTGCCCATAGAAGTACCACTAACAAAGCCGGCTACCGTTTTATCTGGGAAGTTAAAGAGCTGTTTAAGCCAGGTTTCAACAACCGATTCGAGTTTTGATACAATGGGAGACATGACATACAACCCTGCATTTTGATCCCAAAAATCCGAAAGCATTTTGGCAGCTAAAGCCGTTGGAATAGTTCCTCCGGTAACGAAACCAAAATACCTGCCCCAAATTTGAGAAACGGTTGCAGGCGAACCATAGTGATGAAGTTGTTTGAGAATATCCGCAGGCTGGCCTGATTGATCGGGTAAAACCTCGTTAAAAATGTCTAATCCTGCAATGGCTTCTTCCGCGGGATAAACGTTTCTATCAAAAGCATGATCTGCATAGTCAAAGGCATAATCTTTGGCCTGATTAAAAATAGCTTTATCCTTCATCTCGCGAAACATTTTTTCACGGATATTCATTTTTAAGTCGTTCATCATCGAATTAAATAATTTTGCTGTTGTTAAATGTTGTGCTCATTCAAGGCTGCTAACCCTAACCGTAGTGTATTATTACGACCCCATAAAAATATAATTTTATCGGACCTTTCTTTTTACTAAGCTGTATGCTGGCTGTTGTTTATTTTAGAAAATCATTTGTCTTTACCAATTTATACTCTGGAGAACAATCAAAAAAATAATTCAGTAAATTCAAATGTCCTGCTCCATAGATAACTAAAATTTTATCTCCAGATGTAGTCTCAATTCTCTGAATATTCCTAAATATCTTTAAATT
>JANWIB010000035.1 GCA_025450155.1 Sphingobacteriaceae bacterium | reverse complement strand
TATATCAATATTTTATGGAAATCGTTGCCTGTACGCTTTTGTATTGGTTTTTTAATGATTTCGTGGATGGCATTGGTAAGTTTATTATGGTATACTCAGCAAGATCAGAAAGAAAATGAAAAGCGAAAATCAGATGCCGAAAAACTGGCCCGTGAAGCCGAGCTTTATAAACTTCGTCAGCAATTGCAACCGCACTTTCTTTTTAATAGTCTAAACTCCATCAGCGCTTTAATTGGGAAAAAACCTGAGCAGGCCCGCACCATGATTCATCAGCTTTCGGATTTTTTGCGGGGCACATTGCGAAAAGAAGAAAACGAGTATGTCTCTTTGGAAGAAGAACTCCAACATCTTCAGTTGTATATGGAAATAGAAAAAGTACGGTTTGGGCACAGACTGGCAACAGAAATAAACTATGAGGAGGGATGTGGCTTTTTGCAATTACCGGCTATGCTATTGCAGCCTTTGGTAGAAAATGCAATTAAATTCGGCTTATACGATACTACCGGCGAAGTTACTATTACTGTAAAAGCGAAATGTGTGAATAATGAATTGCTTATTACTATCCGCAATCCCTATGATCCCAGTACTGCTAACCCAAGGCGGGGGACGGGTTTTGGGATTTCGGGCATAAGGCGCCGATTATATTTGCTATTTGCTCGCAACGATTTGCTGGAAACACATGGAGAAAATAATATCTTTACCACTACGGTAAAAATTCCCCAGCTATGATCAAAGTTATCCTGATAGATGATGAACCATTAGCCCGAGAAGTGGTAAAAGAATACCTGGAAGAATACCCAGAAATAAGTGTACTTGCCGAATGCGGTGATGGTTTTGAAGGTGTTAAGGCCATTGCACAGTATCAGCCCGATTTGATCTTTCTGGATATTCAAATGCCTAAAATAAACGGCTTCGAAATGCTGGAATTGCTAGAAAATAAACCTGCCGTCATTTTTACCACAGCTTTTGATGAATTTGCTATCAAAGCATTTGAGGCACATGCAATAGATTATCTTCTAAAACCTTTTGGAAAAGACCGCTTTAAAAAAGCAGTAGAGAAAGGAATAGAGCAGCGTCACCTAAGCGAAACAAAAAAACAAGTAAAAAACCTGGTTGAAAATACCGTTCCTACGCCCGAACAACATGAGCGCATTGTTGTAAAAACCGGAAGCCATATCAAAATTATTCCGGCCTTAGAAATACTTTATTTAGAAGCATACGATGACTATGTGAAGATACATACATCAGAAGGTACCTTCTTAAAGAATAAAACCATGCAGTATTTTGAGAACATGCTTAATCCCAATCTATTTGCCCGAATACACCGATCATATATTGTACAGCTTTCGCAAATTACACGCCTCGACCCTTATGATCGGGAAACCTATTCTGCAGTTTTAAAGTCTGGAGAAAATCTTCCGGTTAGTAAAACCGGATATGCTAAACTGAAGACTATTTTAGGAATATAGAGTATAAATAATAAGCCCCACCCTAGGTAGATGATCGGGCAAGGCTTATTTTCTTGGTTCTTTCATAGGAAGAAAGACACGTGGTTTTTATAGGTAGTTTACCAATTCATTAAGCAACTAATAAAGGGTTATTAGAACTCCCATTAAGATGGGTGATGAATCCATTTTTCGAATTCTTTAACACTTTTATTTCTCTTGAAAGAAGAATAAGCAATTGTTTGTCGAATTTTTTAGTTGCTTTTAATAAAGCTACTTCAGGTTGATTTTTCATATTAGTGAGGTTTAGGTTAGTTTTTTAATTATTTATCAAGGTTCTTTCTTATTGCGTACTTTTTTTGCTGTAAAAACTTCTCCATATCCCATCCATCTTTTGCACGTTCCCAGTTTACCCCCATTCCCCGTGTTTTGGTATCAATTTTTAAAACTTTTGTGTTAATCACAACCATCTTATCATCAATTTGATATGAATTAAGCCAATAACATACCAACTTTAATATACGGAGATATTTTAGGTGATAAAAAAGATAAAGATTTGAGAAAGTGAGACTTATAAAATTTCAACTCATTCCTTAAAAAATTAACCAGATTTGTTTTGTACCCCTTGTAATACAAACCCTGTACAATTGTATATACAATTTATCATGATAATGTCAGCGAAACTTGCCCCTTTGTCATGCTGCTTTTGTTGCTTCTAAATAAATAGTAGATTTGTATACACAGGAAAGTACTCCTTGTAGAATTTAGAAGAATGGCAGAAAATACGGTTAATTATAGCGAGGATAGCATACGCTCGCTCGATTGGAAAGAACATATACGACTTCGTCCGGGAATGTATATCGGTAAATTAGGCGATGGCTCCGCATACGATGATGGTATTTATGTATTGCTAAAAGAAATCGTTGATAACTCTATTGATGAATTTGTGATGGGCGCAGGAAAAACGATTGAGATCGGCCTGAGCGATCATAAAGTTTCGGTTCGCGATTATGGCCGGGGTATTCCTTTAGGAAAAGTGATTGACTGCGTTTCGAAAATTAATACCGGGGGGAAATATGATAGCAAAGCCTTCCAGAAGTCAGTTGGGTTGAACGGGGTGGGTACCAAAGCAGTAAATGCCCTGTCTGCAAATTTCATTGTCCAATCCTATCGGGACGGAAAAACCAAGATCGCGGAGTTTACAAAGGGCGAATTGCTTAAAGATGAACCGGAAAAGGATACTACGCAGCGTAATGGAACTGCGATACAGTTTCTGCCGGATGAGTCTATTTTTAGACATTATCGCTTTATTCCGGAGTTTGCAGAAAATATGATCTGGAACTATGTATATCTGAATGCCGGATTAACAATAAGTTTTAATGGACAAAAATATTTTTCCGAAAACGGGCTTCGTGATCTTCTGGAAAAAAATACGGATGCCGAAAGTATTCGCTATCCCATTATTTATTTAAAGGGAGAAGATATAGAAGTGGCTATGACACACGGCCAGCAGTATGGTGAAGAGTATTATTCATTTGTGAACGGGCAGCATACGACCCAAGGCGGAACGCATCAGGCCGCGTTTCGCGAAGCGGTAGTAAAAACCATACGCGAGTTTTACAAAAAAGAGTTTGATGCGTCCGATGTCCGAGCCTCTATCGTATCGGCCATTTCCATCCGGGTGCAGGAACCTGTGTTCGAATCGCAAACAAAAACCAAGCTCGGTTCGCAAAATGTTGGTCCCGACGGCCCTTCAGTTCGTGGATTTATTAACGATTTCGTTAAAAAAGAGTTGGATGATTTTCTTCATAAACATCCACAAACCGCTGATGCGTTATTGAAACGCATCATGCAATCAGAACGCGAACGGAAAGATATTGCCGGAATAAAAAAACTGGCAAATGAGCGTGCCAAAAAAGCCTCGTTGCACAATAGAAAACTTCGCGACTGCAAGTTGCATTTTGAAGATAACCATGAGCGGAAGCAAGAAACTACACTCTTTATTACCGAGGGGGATTCGGCAAGTGGTTCAATCACTAAATCTCGCGATGTAATGACACAAGCGGTATTCAGTTTGAAAGGTAAACCTTTAAATTGCTTCGGATTAACTAAAAAAGTAGTGTATGAAAATGAAGAGTTCAACCTCTTACAACATGCATTAAATATCGAAGACGGCTTGGATGGCTTGCGTTATAACAACATTGTAATAGCGACTGATGCCGACGTGGATGGTATGCATATTCGTTTGCTGATGATGACCTTCTTTCTTCAATTTTTCCCCGATCTGGTAAAAGCGGGACATGTCTCTATTTTGCAGACTCCCCTCTTCAGGGTAAGGAATAAAAAAGAGACCATTTATTGCTATAGCGATGAGGAACGGCAGGCTGCTATTAGCAAGCTGGGTGCTAAACCCGAGATTACACGATTTAAAGGTTTAGGTGAGATTTCTCCAGATGAATTTGGACTCTTTATTGGAAAAGACATACGGCTTGATCCGGTGATTTTAAAGGATACTAACATTAAAGGGTTATTGGAGTATTTCATGGGAAAAAATACTCCCGACAGGCAACAGCATATTGTAAAAAATCTGCGTATAGAAAAAGATGAAGCGGAGAGGGTTGAGCATTTGGAGCCTCTTGTAGAAATGACCATATCATTGTCCGGCTGGTTGCGTTTTATTTCTAGATTTAAGCGGAGGTAATTGTTTTTCCATTCCAGTAAATAAATATGTCAATATTAACAGGAGCTAAAAACAGAGATGATTCCAAATCTGGCTATCGCACAAGGCTTATACCTCTTATTTTGGTAACGCTGACTGCGTTGACTCTGCTTGTCGTAAACTATTATGCCACTAAGATACTTTCTGCAAGCCGCGGTGCCGTACATGGGGCTACCAAATTTGCCAAAGGCTTAAAAGATGCTTCAATTAGTTTGGCTTTATATATGGATACCAAAGACCCTGCGTACTGGAAAACCTTCCAGGAGGAAATGCAGGTTCCAAGAGGGTATTTGATCTACCGTATTGCCCTAAATAACAAGGATGAAAAGGGTATGGAAAAAGGTATCGTCATGAGCAAAGGCATTCGAAAGGAGTGGGATGATTACCTCTGGTTGTATCAAACCTTCAGGAACAGTGCTATTATGAAAAAAGCTGTTAAACAGTGGGATTATGGCAATGGACTTACCATTAAGTTAACGAGTCTGGGCAATATTATTCATCACAATCTAATAACTAATACCCTTAACAACCAGAAGAAAATAAGCTATGGCCAACAAATAATGCGGTTGAATCAAATGTTCAGCAGAGAAGAAGAAATTTATGCCGGCAACTACAGTGGTTTTAACGAAAAAATAATAAGTTATTTATTTATGGTTAATCTTATTATGGCTTTAATTATTATTAGCAGTGTTGCGGCCATATATCGCCTGATGCAGTTAAAGGATAAGATACAAGAAAAGGATGACATAAAAAGCAAGTTTATGAGTATTGCCAGTCATGAGTTAAAGACTCCTATTACCAGTATGAAAGCCTCCTTGCAGATTATAAATCGGATTACTACCAAACTAAATAATGCAGAACAGTTGAGCCCTTTTATTTTCAATGCCAATAAGCAAATCTCCAGATTAGCTGATTTGGTGAATAACCTGTTGGATATAACACGTATTGAAGCAGGCCAATTGAAACTCGATAGAAAAAAGTTCAAGTTGGAAGATATGATTTACGATACGGTAGAGCAAGTGTTCCAGGCAAATGCCAGCCATCAGATCTCTATAGAAGGCAATGGAGCGGCAGAGGTTTATGCGGATAAGAATCGAATCGAACAGGTTCTTATCAATCTTTTATCTAATGCAATCAAATACTCTCCTGCCAATAATAAAATTGTAGTTAAGTTGGAAAAAGTTGATGGTGAGCATAAAATATCTGTCATTGATCACGGAATAGGTATCCCTTCCCCTAAAGCAGAACGCATATTTGACCGATTTTATCGCATACATGAAATATCAGACCAGTTTCAAGGCCTGGGTTTAGGCTTATACATATCTTCCGAGATTGTAAAACGACATGGTGGTAAGATAGGTGTACAAAGTAAAATCAATCAAGGCTCATCTTTTTGGTTCACCATTCCTCCCATAAATAGTGTAGAGGAATACCATCCTGATTGAGAGCTAATGTGATCTCCCCGTTTCCCCGATGTTCATAAATTCCTTGCCGAATTATTTCTTATCCTGCTATATTTACCATTTAAAAACAATGCTAGAAAAGGATGAGTGAAGAGTTAGAAAATATCGATCCAAAGGGCGAAAGAAATTTACCTTTAGAGCAGGAAACCCTGCATACCATAACCTCTATTAATGGATTGTATGAAAACTGGTTTCTGGATTACGCTTCCTATGTTATCCTTGACCGTGCTGTACCCCATATTAACGATGGGTTAAAGCCTGTTCAGCGGCGAATTTTGCATTCGTTAAAAGAAATGGATGATGGGCGCTTTAATAAAGCGGCTAATGTTATTGGTAACACCATGAAATATCATCCGCATGGAGATGCTTCCATTGGTGATGCTATGGTTCAGATCGGGCAGAAGAATTTATTAATTGATACACAGGGAAATTGGGGCGACCCGATGACGGGCGACTCTGCCGCCGCTCCGCGTTATATTGAGGCCCGTCTTTCCAAATTTGCCAACGAAGTGGTTTTTAATCCTCAAACTACGGCATGGCAATCCAGTTATGACGGCCGTAACCAGGAACCCATTACGTTGCCCGTAAAATTCCCTTTATTATTAGCTCAGGGAGCAGACGGTATTGCTGTGGGGTTAGCGACCAAAATTATGCCCCATAATTTTAATGAGCTGATTGATGCATCTATTGAGGTTTTAAAAGGAAATCATCCTAATCTTTTACCAGATTTTCCTACCGGAGGGTTAGCAGATTGTTCAAATTATAGCGAGGGCCAACGGGGAGGGAAAATACGGGTTCGGGCTCGAATTGTGGAGCGGGATAAAAAAACCCTTGCGATTACCGAAATTCCTTTTACTACTACTACCGGAAGTCTGATTGACAGTATTATTGCGGCCAATGATAAAGGAAAGATCAAAATCAAGAAAATAGAGGATAATACTGCTCAAAATGTAGAGATCATCGTTCATCTGGCACCGGGAATCTCTCCCGACGTAACCATCGATGCACTTTATGCCTTTACCGATTGCGAAATTTCTATTTCTCCGAATACCTGTGTTATCAAGGATGATAAGCCTCATTTTCTAAGTGTCAATGATATCCTGATTGCCAATACGAAGCATACCAAGAGCTTATTGAAGCAAGAACTGGAGATTCGAATGAAAGAGCTTCAGGAGAGAATATTTTTCAGTTCGCTACTCAAAATATTTATTCAGGAGGGCATGTACAAACATCCTGAATACGAAAATTCCGGGAACTTTGAGGCCGTAGTTGAAGTGCTAAACAAACTCTTCGAGCCGTTTCTATCTCAGTTTTATAGGGAAATTCTTTCTGATGATTACAAAAAGTTAATTGATAAGCCTATGAGCAGCATCACCCGCTTTGATGTGAAAAAAGCGGATGAGCAAATGAAGGCATTAGAAGACGAAATAAAGGAAGTAAAAAGGCATTTAAAGCAGCTTACAGAATATACTATCGCCTGGTATGAAAAACTAAAAGAGAAATATGGAAAAGACCGTGGCCGTAAAACGGAATTGCGCACCTTTGATAGGGTAGAAGCGGCTCAAGTAGCGTTAGCTAATGTAAAACTATACGTTAATCGCGTGGATGGTTTTATTGGTACAGGCTTACGAAAAGATGAATTTGTGTGCGATTGTTCTGACCTGGACGAGATTATTGTTTTTAGAGAAGACGGTCGTTTCCTTGTTACTAAAGTTCAGGATAAAGTTTTTGTAGGCAAAGACATTCAGTATGTGGGTGTTTTTAAGAAAAATGATGAGCGAACGGTTTATAATATGATTTATAAAGACGGCCAATCTGGAACTTCGTATCTGAAGCGTTTCTCGGTGCTGGGTATTACCCGCGATAAGGAATATGATTTAACAAAGGGCTCGAAAGGCTCTAAGGTACTTTACTTTACCGCCAATCCAAACGGTGAAGCCGAAGTAGTAAATGTTCAGTTGAAACCCCACTCCAAACTTCGCAAACTGCAATTCGACCTGGATTTTGCCGAGATTGCCATCAAAGGCCGCAGTTCGATGGGAAATATGGTATCGAAATATCCCATTAAAAAAGTAGCCTTGAAAACGAAAGGTGTTTCCACCTTATCAGGCAGGAAAATTTGGTTTGACGATATTCTGAAACGTTTGAATGTTGACGGAAGAGGAAAATATTTGGGCGAATTTGATGGCGAGGATAAAATTCTTACTGTAAATAAAGATGGAGTTTATGAGTTAACCAGTTTTGATTTGAGTAATCACTTTGACGAGCAGTTGGCCTTGATGGAAAAATATGATGTAGAAAAAGTGTATGCAGTGGTTCACTTTGATGGGAAATCGAAGAACTATCTTGTAAAGCGTTTTGCATTTGAGAATAATGCTATTGGCAAAAAAGTCAGCATTATCAGCGAAGAAAGTGGATCAAAATTGATTTTAATATCCGGTGCTAAGCAACCTATTGTAAAAGTTGAACAGTTAAAAGGTAAAACCCAGATTCCTGAAATGGTTGAAATCAACTTAGGGGAGATAATTGATGTAAAAGGGATGAAAGCTCAGGGAAATAAGTTGTCGCAATTTGATGTTAAAAGTATAGCATTAATAACAGAGCAAAATGATCCTGAAGATGAGACCGGAATAGGTGCAGATAATTTAGTAGAAAACCCGAACATAGAAATTGAACAAGAAGTTGTGCAGCAAGAGGAGATGGCAAAAGAACCTGTAAAACAAGAGAAAAAAGTTACCCTCGAAATTACCAACCCTGAAGACGTGGAGATTGATGATGTAGGCCAATTGGGACTTTTTTAGAAAAAATAAAAGGCGGGAAAT
>JANWIB010000034.1 GCA_025450155.1 Sphingobacteriaceae bacterium | reverse complement strand
TTTCGAGTTTAGCATCGGAATTGAAAGATAAATCCACTATTTATTATGGTAGCGTGTTGAAAAATGAAAAAAAATCTCTTGGGTACTTAAGTCCTTATCAGCATGCAAAAACTGGAATCTGCCATCAGGCTATGATATATCCATCAGCTGTATTTCGAAAATATAAGTTTGATGAACATTATAAGATATCTGCAGATCATGTATTAAATATGAAATGTTGGAAAGACAAAGAATTTCGATTTGAGTTTAAAGATTATATACTAGCTAGATTTAATCATACTGGGATATCCTCATTAAAAAAAGACAAGGTATTTGAAAAAAGTAAGGCACTATTAATTAGAGAAAATTATGGGTTTAGTATATGGATTCGCTTTATTTTTAAAAAATTTAAGGCTTTTATCTTTTCTAAAGACGTTTAATTAATTATATCTATTCGGTTTTATTATAGTCTTTAATCGACACTTTTAACTAAAAATTTATTGAAATAAATTACAATTGTTTATCGGAATGGGCAAGCATAGAGATAATGATATTCCACTAATCAGTATTATCACCGTTACTCTTAATGCAGTGAATCATTTGGAACACTGTATTAAGAGTGTTATTAACCAAAAATACCCAAGAATAGAACATGTTATACTTGATGGTGGTAGTACTGATGGAACATTAGAAATATTAACTAAATATAATTCCAATCTTGCATTTTGGAAATGTGAGCCGGACAAAGGCATTTATAATGCAATGAATAAGGCGCTACACTACATCCATGGCAACTGGGTATTGTTTTTGGGTGCTGACGATGTTTTATTTGAAGGATTTAGTCAAATGGCTTTTAACTTAAAAAAAACAAATTGTATCTATTATGGAATGAGCAAATGGAAAGACAAGATTAGCGGGAAAAAATTTACAGCATACATGTTAACTAAGGGGAATATTTGTCATCAAAGCATTTTTTATCCCATAAGAGTTTTTGAAAAATATCATTATGATGAACGTTATAAAGTCAGGGCGGATTACGTTTTAAATATGCAACTTTGGAAAGATTCAGACTTTAGTAAGCAATTCTTTCCGATTTTAATTGTTAATTATGCATCAGGAGGATTTTCTGCTCAACACCAAGATACTTTTTTTACTACTAACAAGTCAAAAATTATTAGAAAACATTTTGGTTTATTTGTATTTCTGCATTACAAGATTAAAAAAATAAAAAATAGACTACGAAATCTTCCTGGTGATAACGAATTATGGTAAAGATACTTTTTGATCATCAGACATTTTCAATGCAACGTTTTGGTGGCATTTCGAGATATTTTGCAAATCTTTATAATGGTATTAATCAACAGGAGGGATATCTTTGTGATTTGAGCTTACTATATACTCAAAATCATTACCTATCTAACCAATCTTTCCCCCTTACGGGGCTCATAGGTAATTCCTTATTAAAAAAAGAATCTAGACGATACAAATGGAATAAATGGTACTCCAGATATGAGATCAGTGAAAACAATTTTGATATTTTTCATCCTACCTACTATCATCCCTATTTTCTAAAAAAGTTACACAAGCCATTTGTATTAACAGTTCATGACATGATACATGAGTTGTTTCCAGAATATTTTACCCCCAAAGACCCATTTACCACATATAAAAGATTATTGATAGAAAAGGCAACTCATTTTATCGCTATTTCACAATCCACAAAAGATGATCTCCAAAAAATTTATAGTATTCCCGATACTAAAATAACTGTAATTCATCATGGCTTTACTGCTCCTCCCTTTAAAGTAATGTCAACTAATACTTACAACGTTCCTGAAAATTATATTTTATTTGTCGGTGATCGATCGGGATACAAGAATTTTTTTAAATTTATTTCCGCAATTACTCCTATTCTTGGTAAATATTCTGAGATTACCGTTATATGTTCAGGTGGAGGGCCATTCAATATTGTAGAACAAGAATTTCTCATTCGGAATAAAATCCATTCTCGTGTTAAACAAATCAACGTCTCTGATGAAGAATTGGGATTATTGTATAAAAATGCCCTTCTTTTCGTTTATCCATCTCTTTACGAAGGGTTTGGACTCCCATTATTAGAGGCATTTTATTATAATTGCCCAGTTGTGGCAAGTAATACAAGTTGTTTTAAAGAAGTAGGAGGAGATGCAGTAGTTTATTTCGATCCTTTAGATATAAATGATATAAAGAATGCCATCTTGGCGGTTTTGGAAAATAATGAACTTAGGATGCAATTAAAAATAAGTGCAGGTGAACAACTTAAGCAATTTTCATTCCAACAATGCTTGGAAAAAACACTATCAGTGTATCGAGCAATTGCTTTGGTATAATTAGGCATTTATTGTGAAGAGTTAACCCGAATCCGAAATGGATTTATCTATTTAAAAAGTGTCCAATCATTTGTAAATACTGATGCCCCCATTTCGAATCAGGTTCAAGATAGTTGCCCTCCGCCCATTCATTCCAAGATTTAATAAAAATTATTTTATTATCATGGGGGTGATTTTTAACTTTTTCAACCGCCTTCTCAACTACTTGTTTAAATAAATCGGGCGTTGATCCATGCAGAATAAATCCACTTTCCCCACATCTGGGACTATTATCCCAATTGGGAACCACCATAGGATAGTAAAAACCATTGGGAATATAATCATCAATAAAATATTGCATAGCATCTTTGTAAGAATAAATATAAGTTGGTCTTTTAATCCATTTTTTATAAAAACGACTATCCTTAAGGCTTTTTTTAATTTTCATGTACAACCTTTTTACCGTTTCTTTGGGTTCAACAAATGCTATTTTCGGAACATTAAACAAGGTAATTGCATCGAAACCATATTTTGGGGCATTCCAGTCAGGAGGAACATTGGTTGCTACTAAATGAATTCCCTTTAATCCTGCTTTTAAAGCCAAAGTTTGAAACGTGTCTACAAATAAGTTGATATCGGGAATAAATTCGGGTTTATAGACCATAAATAATGGCTTTCCCCCAACAGTAATATACCGTGGGTCTTTAAATGCTTCAAGTAAATAATCAAAATGAGCAATGTAATCTTCTTTTCCCGGATAGGTTTGCTCAATCATTGTTTTATCGGTCAATCCATGCCAAATTCCAGTCCAGCTTTCATTCGCCCAGGCTAAACAAAAAGGAAAATCAGGTTTTCCTGATCTTAATACTTCTTCAAATGGACGTTCTAATATTCGCTTGCCATTCCCAAACCAATAATGCCAGTAGCAAAATCCATGTATACCATATTTTTGAGCTAATTCTGCCTGAGCCTCTCGAACTTCCGGAACACGTAAATCATAAAAACCTAACTCTGATGGCAATCTAGGCTGTTCATGGCCCCTAAAAAGTGGTTTGGCTTTGGTTACATTCGTCCATTCGGTAAAGCCCTTTCCCCACCATACATCATTTTCTGGGATTGGGTGGTATTGTGGTAAATAAAATGCAATGGCTCTTATTTTGTCGCTATTCATTATTACCCCACACTTATTTTAAACCCATATATAATAATCGTAAAAATGAAATATAGCCAATCTTAGTATATAACTTACTATTCCATATACGTTTAATTACACTGCTTTTAACATACTTTGTGTCTAACGATTCCATTATTTTTCTTCTCCACAATTCTTCTTTGAAAATATTCTAAACTCATATTACAATACAAATCTACAAACTCTTATGCTTATTTGTTGTCAATATTATTCAGAAAACCCACATTAGTTATTTCTATCTTTGTTTCCATGTCAATCCAACTTTATAATCCTTTCAATCCTTTTATATTTAACGAAAAAACTTGCCTCCTAACCGGAACAAAAACCGATATAGCACTTAACCTTTTTCCTAAATGGTTACTAAAAGAATACCAACTAGCCGAAAAGCCCTTTAAATTATTAGATGAACAAATAGTTACCTACAGTGATATTACCATTCCTTGTTCAGAAACTACTCAAACAGCTATCAATGCTCTTGAGGTGAAAATTTGCGAAGCTTTTACCTCAGGTTATGAAAAGGTTAAAGCATTAGATCAGCTCAATCTTTTTCAATGGATTGGAAAGCTGGTTTATGGGATGATCCATTATGAAATTCGGCGGGCGCAAAATCAACAAATAGTTACCGGAGAACCATTTAATTTCTCACAATCGCTGATTCATAAGTTTGAGAATTTGCATAAAATGCTCCAATCGCTTATTCAGCCTTTTGAATTTGAAGGGGCGCTGCCGTGGACCATTCTGGTATTTCCTGTTAAAAACCCGGTGGATACTTTTAGCTATCGCGATGAAATAAATACCCTCACGTTTTCATTAAAAATGAAGGATTTTGGAATAATCGCCTGCTTGCAGGACAATGGTGCCAATCTGCAATATCACCAGGATATTATATCTAAAATAGAGGGGAAACCCCTGCATCCTATCCAGTTTGAGGAACTTTGCGGCCGGTTTTTCTACTCGGCCTACCTATTTAACCGCTTGCCCGACTATACCTTCTTGCCAACGAATGAGGCCGTTTATGTGGAAAGCATGCCATTTTACACCATTAGTGGGAAACCCCTATTTGATGAATGGCAAAATAAAACGTATGGACAGGTTTTAGAGAACTTTTGGAAACCGTGGAACATTACCCTTTTTGAGATTATTAAAAATCCTGAAAAGCCTATAAATTTTCTGTTGAATGAAGATGATTCGGTTATTTCCCCTGAAGTAATAAACTCAACAATTAAAGCGCTCCACTAACTTTACTAATAAAGTAATTCACTACCTGCGGATAAAGAATAATCGTGATAACAACACCTGAGATGGCTCCAAAAAAGTGTGCATCGTGATTGATGTAACTCGATTGTTTTGACGCATAAGCACTATAGGCAAGATATAAAACTCCAAAAAGAACTGCCGGTATTGGAATAGGCAAAGGAAAAATCATCATTTTGGATAAAGGCTCAAATAAAATATAGCTGAAAACGACCGCAGAAACAGCCCCGGAAGCCCCTAAACTATTATACCCAAAATGATCTTTATGTTTCAAGATGGTACTCAGATCACTTAATGCCAGGCTAACCAGGTAAAGAACCGCAAATTGCCAATGTCCTATTATACTTTCAAGCGTAAAGGCAAAGAAAAAATACGAAAGCATATTAAAGAACAGGTGCCCCCAATCTTTATGAATTAAGCCACTAGTTATAATGGAGTATACCCTATGCCCACGGCTTACACTATAAGGATGCAGCATAAATTTACCATATACTTCAGCATTAGAAAAGGCGTATAAGCTGGTAATTATGGTGAATACAAATATAAGGCTGGCTACAGGGGTATCGCTAATAAAGTGCTCCATCTATAAAATGAATAGGTACAAAATTAGGAAGGTTTTTTATAATAAACAGGGCTGTACAATTTTCAAATCAATAAATCCCCTCGGGACCAAATGTATACTTAATTCCAAAACTGGTTAAACTGTACATATCAGGAGATTTGTTCTTAAATTTTGATTCAGGATCATGATAACCATCTAAGTTTTCGCCAAAAGCTACGTTGAACTGATGCTCTATAAAAAAGACATACCGCACATAATTCCAACGATCCTTAATTTCATAATTATACCCTATTTTTGATGGAACCATCAGCTCCATTTCTTTATCTAAACCTGGAAAGGTGTATAATTTCCCATCGGGATTTATTTTGGTTCTAACTATTTCTGATTGCTTATTCATTATTAAGCCAACACCGGTACCAAAATAAATACCTCGTATCTTATACAAAAAACTATTCAACTCTATGTTCATCAATTGTCCTAACTGAATTGTTCCATTAGCAACAATTGCCGTGTAACTATTTTTAAAAAACCGTTTATGTGGATCCTGAATGCTGTCTCCGGCTGAGATGGTTCCTTTTTGAATTTCTATCCCCGCAGAAACAAAGGGAGTAATGTTAAAATCTAAACTGCCTGAAAAAGCCGGAGAGATATTACTTTTCGCTACATCTGTAAAAGCCATGGTAGCTCCTCCACCTAAACCAGCTTTTAAACGATAGAAATTGTATTGTGCAAAAGAAACCTTACAACACAACACAACAACAATAAGCAAAAAAAGTACCTTTTTCAAGTAATACGAGCGATCTAAGTTAGAAAAGTAGATTTTACATCAAAACTACAACAAAAGTTACAAACTTTAAAAAAAAGTGGACTTTTATAAAAAATTTAACTTTCGTTAAGATGTTTAAAAATTTTATTGGGCTTACCCTGTCCTAATTTATTTGCCGGCGAACAGCAAGCACAAATGGGTTTCTGCTCCGGATATGAAAAAAGTGGTAGAAACAATTGTTAGCTTGCCGTAATAAAATCCCCGTCAATTAAACTTCTTATTATCTTAACAGTCCATATTTGCATCATGATAAAAAAATACGCTTCTCTATTAATTAGCATTATCCTGTTAACCCCTACATTTGTTGCATTTGCTCAAAAAGATGATATACTTAAAAATATTTATATCAAAACTCCAATTAAAACAGATGGAAAATTAAACGAATGGGGCGATTCTTTGCAATACTATAATCCTGAAGCTAAATTATTTTACACTATAGGGAATGATGATACTAATCTTTATGTGGCTATCAAAACATCCGACCCGAAGGCACTTA
>JANWIB010000033.1 GCA_025450155.1 Sphingobacteriaceae bacterium | reverse complement strand
AGCTATCAGCTTGCTGTAGAGAATGAGTTAATATGAGCGAGTTGTTTAATCATTTCTTTAACTTCCCAACGGGTTTGTACATTCTTAATGTACGACATACTGATTCGATGTACAGCACTATCTGCCGTATGGATTTGTAATTCGCAAAAACGAGTTATAATTTTTGTAATATTTTCCGCGGGGATTTGTACCATTTCTTCCTGTTCTTCCGAAAAATATTCCAGGTAGTTATCCTCTAATTTTAAATAAATGTCCTCAAGAGATTTATTGAAGATTTTATTGTAAAGCGATTTCAGAAAATTAAGTGAATTTTCTTTTTTGTAAATATGGTATTGCATAACTCAATCAATAATAAATTAACGGAATATGAACTAATAGACTGATTTGTACGACGTTAATTTAATAAGGTTACAGTTTATTTTCAATTAAACTTTTCGTTATACATGGGTAGATCCTTTATGAAGGAATATTTTTTTTCCTTAAAGTCAATTTTGCAGAAATAATGCTCTATTCCATTGCTCACAATAAGCAAAGGAACCCGGTGCACCATATTGTATCGGGCAATCTGGTCAAAAGTGTTCTGGCTTATTTTTACCGAGGGAGCTTTGCATTCAACAATTAAAACCTTTTCTCCAGATGAATTAAAAACAATAATATCGGTTCTTTTTTGCAGCGTATTTAATTTCAATCCGCCTTCCAGTCTGAAAAGGGATTTAGGATATTTTTTATTCAAAATAAGATATTGTACCATATGCTGTCTTACCCATTCTTCGGGTGTTAGCACCAGAAACTTTTTGCGTATTTCATCAAAAATATAAGTTGACTCTCCTTCTTTTTTTAGTTTAAAAGGATACATCGGGAGATTTAAAGGAATGGGGTTAAACATGTTGCAATATTACCGATAGTTTTACACAGCCGCCAAGCTGTTGGTCAAATTTCGTAATTTGGACCTGTTTTATGAATGCATCAGATTTACTTAAAGAGATTAAGAACCGTAAGTTTAAACCCGTCTATCTATTGCATGGTGAGGAATCATATTATATAGATATGATTGCTGATGTTATAGAGAAAAATGTTTTGACTGATGCCGAGAAAGGATTTAATCAAACCGTATTATATGGAAAAGACACGGATATGATTACAGTGTTAAATGCTGCAAAACGTTTTCCGATGATGAGTGAATATCAGGTTGTTTTGGTGAAAGAAGCACAAGAACTTAAATGGGGCGGTAAAAATGGCGAGGAAGAAAAAAAAGGTATGGATCCGTTGTTAAGTTATCTGGAGGCACCATTAAATAGCACCATTCTGGTTTTTTGTTATAAGTACGGTAAGTTCGATAAGCGAAAAAAAACTTTTAAAGCGATTGAAAAAAATGGAATCGCTTTTGAATCTTCTCCAATTTATGAAAACAAAGTCCCGGCATGGATAGAGGACTTTGTAAAAGAAAGCGGGTACAAGATTCATGTTAGCGCTTCGGCTTTACTGGCAGAATATTTGGGAAATGACTTATCTAAAGTAGCCAATGAACTGGAGAAGCTAATGCTGAATGTGCAAAAAGGTCAAGAGATCAGTATAGAGGATATACAAAATAATATTGGTATAAGTAAAGAGTTTAATGTATTTGAACTGCAGTCAGCCATTGCACGATGCGATTTTGCTAAAGCCTGCCAGATTATTAATTATTTTGCCGCTAATCCGAAAGCTAACCCGATGCAGTTGGTATTAGGCGCTTTAAACGCTTTTTTTACTAAAATCTTGAAGTTTCATTATCTAAAAGGAGCATCCAATGCAGCTCAGGAGTTAGGCATAAATCCATTTTTCATAAAAGAATATGAGCTTGCTTCAAAAAATTATAATCTAACTAAAGTCTTTAATGTGATCAGTTACCTTCGGGATTGTGATTTGAAAACCAAGGGAGTAGATGCTACGGGAAATACCGGTGATGGCGATTTGATGAAGGAACTCATTTTTAAAATTATGCATTAGTTTATAACCAGGGGTGATAGATTCCTTAGTACTTTTCTTTCCCAATTGCATTACTTTTTTTACCTTTACTGGACGTTTAGAAAAAAATATCCTTTAGGATTAGCAACATCTTCTATAATGAATTACTGGTTAGTCAAATCGGAACCATTTAAGTACAGTTGGGACCGATTTAATAAGGATGGACGAACATTTTGGGATGGGGTTCGGAATTTTCAGGCCCGGAATAATTTAAGGGCCATGAAAGCGGGTGATCTGGTTTTGTTCTACCATAGTAATGAAGGTAAAGCAGTAGTTGGAATTGCTAAGGTTGCAAAAGAATTTTATCAGGACCCTACAACCACAGATCCTAACTGGGTGGTGGTTGACTTGGTACCGCTTGAATCGTTAAAAAGAGCCGTAACCCTTGAACAAATTAAAAGCGATGTTCGCTTAAAAGATATTGGTTTGGTAAAACAGGGGCGTCTCTCGGTCATGTCATTAAAATCCGAAGAGTTTGACCGAATTTTGGAATTGGCTAATATGTAATAATCTCACTTAATTAATATGAAATTTAAAATTATCGCTTTCTTTTTACTTTTTTCTACTTATTTCATTAATCATTCTTTTGCACAATCTAAACCAAAGCGCTACGATGCTATTGTACGTACTGAGAATGGAAGACGATTTAAAGGCCTTTTGGAGTCTGTAGAAGATAACGGATTAACCATTTTTTACCACAGGAGATCAAAGTTTATTTCTGCCGATTCTATTAAAACTATCCGTATTAAAAAGTACAATGCTCAAAATCGTGCATTCCTGATAGGTGGTTTATTGGGAGTTGGAAGTGGCTTAGCTATTTATGTTAACCAGGAAGATAAAGGAAATGTACAGCCTATTATTTTACCGGTAGTTATCGTTTCTTCTACTGTTGCCGGCGCTGCAATTGGAGGTATAATTAATTCCTTTATATCTAGGCAGAAATATGAGAATGTAAATACCGAAGGCCGATTTAAAGCAATAAAGGAAGAGCTAAAAAGTTATTCGGTTAAAAAGTAATACAGACTTAATATTACTTTACCGCGGCAAAAAGAGCTTTTAGTTCACTCGCTTCGTCCGGATTCATTTTTCCACTTAAAATTAAGCGGAGCTGTCTCCGTCTAAGCGCCCCTTCAAAAAGTGTTTTTTCATCTTCGCTTTCAGGAACTAATTCCGGAACCGGAATGGTACGGCCTCCTTGGTCAACTGCTACGAAGGTATAATAGGCTTCATTAGATTTTAGTTTTGTTCCAGAAGGAATATTCTCTGCCCAAACATCCAAACGTACTTCTAACGAGGTGTGGAATGAGCGGGTTACTTTTGCCTGAATGGTTACTACATCGCCTAACTTAATGGGATGTTTGAAGGATACATTATCCACAGAAGCTGTTACCACAATACGGTTGCAATGTTTTTGAGCGGAAATAGCCGCGGCAATATCCATCCAGTGTAATAAGCGACCTCCCATTAAATTATTCAATGTGTTGGTGTCATTAGGTAGCACCAATTCATTCATTACTGTAAACGATTCCTGAGCGGCTTTTGCGGGTGATTTCATCGGCATAAAGGTAGAAGATATAATTGATTTTACTTTTTGATTTCTGTGAATCCCACTAATTCTTCCCATCTGGCCCCTGGGCCGCGGTAATAAAAAAATAGCTGGTAGTTGTTATTGGTTTGAAAGTGTGAACCATCAAATACCGTATCGTCAATTATTTTTCCATTTCCATCCACCCAGGTATAATGGTAATCGTAAACGCCTTGTTTTACAAACGCAGAACCGTGGAAACGTTTTTTACCGTAATCATAAATAAGTTTATTTTCTTCGCTTAGGCGATAATCATTAAACTTACCCACCACATACGCATTGCCATCTTCAGGTGGTTTTTCTGCAGTCAATGTAAAATATATGGTGGCATAATCGCCATCTGTTCGATTGTCTCGCCCTTCTTGGTTTCGGATATAAAAATTACCGTTTTCATCATAGTTAAAGGCATAGGATATGTTGTTGAGGTCAGGGTCTGGAAGTAGATAAACGGTATTTGATGTATCCCGAATAATTTTTCCTATGCGTTCAGATTGATATCTTAAACTTCTAATATCAAATCGTCTGAATTCATTTCCGCCCTGAAAGTTGAAAGTTTGAAAATCATTATAAACTAATTGATTTTGTCTGACAAAAGTTGGCCGCTTAGCCCATTCTGCAATTTCTGGTCTTCCATTTTGCATTACTAAAGCCCGAATATCCAGGTATGGATTTTGAATATAGAGTTGCGAATGATTGACTGTAAAGTTGATTTTTTGTTGATGTTCCCGCTGGTTCATTTGCATAGAGGCTGTAATTTCAGCTGAAATGGTGACCTCAGGTTTCAGTACATATAACCTTCTGGTTAATATGAGATTTTCGGGGTCGCCATCTTCATAAACCTTTAAAAGATAATTTCCCGGTATTTTCGGCTTTATGGCCAGATTAGGAAGGGTAAGTTCGTAATGGGTGTATTTTTGAAAGGTATTAAACGAATAACGGTAATCGGATATTCGATCTTCCGTGTAGCTTTCCAGATAATCAATAGGCGAGAGCCTGCTGCTGTTCCATTCGGCGTCGCAATGTTCTAACGTATAAGAAAAATACCGGCTTCCAGCTCTTAAATCATCAAAAGCAAGTAATGCTTCTTCCTGACTTCCTAGTGTAATAATGGGGAAAGATTGCTCCTTGTTCCGGTTATAAAATTCGACAGCTTTTATTGTAGGTTGATAGATGTAGTTTTCGTATTTAAGATTAGAGGAAGCGTTTTGAGCAAAACCGGATAAGGAAATCAAGCAGATTAAAAAAGCATATAGGATTCTATGCATAGAAAATAAAGATACTGTTTTATTTTCTCCTTTAGGATAAGAGCTTTAATACACTGCCATTCCAGCTATACTGCTTATAGGTTTCTTTCTCTACCAGTTTCTCATTTTTGTCGTAGTCTGATGTACTTTCATATAAAATAATTTGATTCGGTTTTCCACCCTTATCTTTTGGAAAGATGTATTCCTGGGTAATTCCAACCCAGTCTACTGGTCCTTCACTAACCGCATCTACAGAAGATATGAGGTTAGGCAAAGAATAAAGTGAATTCCCATTCCACAGAAAGTAAAAATCATAGGTAGGAACTGCGCAGGCTCCTCCAGAAAAGGTACATTTAAAGATAATTTTGTTGCTTGTTAAACCTCTGTTATCTAATGTGATGGCGCTGGGGTAATTGGCCGAATCTGAATTGTCAAATTTGAACGATACTTTACGCTTAATCACCCCATTTTCAATTACTTTAACACTTGCAAAAACATCATCCACATATTCTTTCTCTGTGCTGATAATAATGACCTTATCAATTCCGTATACAAATTTGGTATTCCCTCTTCTGTGAGCGGAGAAAGAAAGTAAAGCCCCCCAAACATATCCTGTTTCTTTAATTTCATTTTTGGAATAAGAAACCTTGTACCAAGGGGCTTCTTTTCCTGAGGAGGTGGTTTTTGTTTCCGAAACCTCTGTAATCGTGATTTCATCCCCCGCAAGCAGCGTGTCAATTACTTTAGCGGTAAGACCGGGTTCATCCCGTATTTTAGCAGTATCGGCAAAAATGTATGTATTGTGCCCTTGCTCAAATTTAAAAGGGGTTGAAATAGTTAATTCTTCCTGGCCTAAGACTAGGTGTGAAAAAGAAATGAATAGAATAAGGAGAATCAGGCGATATAGTCTTTTCATAGTTAATGTTATACTGATTTTAGATTGCAATAATTGATAACCAATCTTAAATGCTTTGAGGAAACCGTTCGAATAATATGGTTAAAATTACTAATCCCGAGATAATACTAACGATCAACGTATATGGTTTTCTGATGTTGAGTCGCTCTTTCCATATGGCTTTATAGCACCATGATAAAAATAAAACTGACAAGGGTATGGAAATGAAAAAGAGAATAAATGAAAATACAAAAAACTCTTCTCCAAAAAATACCCAATTACCAGCATACCATCTGGTCCAGATTTTTGGTTTTAATGCTTTTTTAATTAGATAATTATCCCAACTTTTCCGACTTTTAAATTCTTTAAAATCTGCAGTAGCCTCATCATTCATAACAAAAAAGCCGGATACGGTTTTTCCATTCTCAGTAGTTTCACCAATGATATGCCCTTTATAAAAATACCACCGGATAATACTCTTTCCTTCATATTCCTCTTGATAAGAAGTCATGAAAGACAATATAATGCCGCTTCCGTAATCACCTATTCTGTTACCCCCGGGGGTGTTACATTCCCAATCGCTTAGGCCGAAACCTGCTTTAGTAGTTAGAGTTGATAGAAAAACGATCAAGAAAAGAACATAGCGTTTCATGATTCCATTGCCATAATCTGTTCAGCAAGTCTTTCCCACTCTGCCTGTGCCTTTAATAATCTGGGATTTAATTGTTGGTATTTGTAATTCGCTTCAGCCAAGTGATTGGGGTTGCTGTATATTTCCTCTTTACTCAGGTCTTCTTCAGCAGCTTTTACAGCTTTTTCCAGTTCCGCGATATCTTCCTCCAACTTTTGTAGGACTTGATTCAGTCGTTTAAGCTCTTTGGTTTTATCTTCTGCTTCCAGTTTGGGTTTCGCTTCTTTTTTTTCTTCCTTTTTAGCAATAGAAATTGGTTTTTCCGAAGCCGGGCGTTTGATTTGCCATTCTTCGTATTCGGCATAGGTACCCGGATACTCTTTTATTTTATGATCCTCAATAAACCAGATTTTGTTGGCCACATTATCCAGCAGGTAACGGTCGTGCGAAACAACAATAAATGTCCCTTCGTACTGTTGTAAAGCCTGTATCAGGATGTTTACCGACTGGATATCGAGGTGATTGGTTGGCTCATCCAGAACCAAAAAGTTGGCGTCGGCGGTAAGCGCTTTAGCTAATGCAACCCGCGATTTTTCTCCTCCAGAAAGCACACGTATCTTTTTAAATACATCATCTCCGGTAAATAAAAAGCATCCTAAAATTGAGCGAAGTTCTGTTTCGGTATGTTTGGGGGCAAATGCCTGAAGCTCACGAAGTATCTCATTTTCCAAATGCAACGATTCTAACTGATGCTGTGCAAAGAAGGTTTGCGTAACATTGTGTCCCTTTTCGCAAAGGCCCTCAATGTGTTTATCCGTTCCTGCTATAATTCGCAACAGTGTTGATTTTCCTTTTCCATTAGCGCCAATCAAGGCAATCTTGTCGCCTTTTTCAATTACTGCATTGGCATGATTTAAGATTTCATTTCCGGGATAAGCCTTATGCACATCTTCAAGTCGAACTACGTGCCTTCCAGATTGCTTGCTGAATTTAAAGCTGAAATTAACCGTAGGATTATCATCGTCTACATCCTCCACACGATCCATCTTTTCTAAAGCTTTGATGCGGGATTGGGCCATTTTAGCTTTACTGGCTTTTGCACGGAAACGCTCAATCAGGCGTTCTTCCTGGCGTATTTTTGCCTGTTGATTTTTAAACTGGTTGCCTTGTATTTCCTCACGCAAGGCTTTCTCTTCTAAATAAAAGCTGTAATTTCCAGCATATTGAATCAATTTGCCCTTACGCGATTCTACAATTTTGTTCACTACACGGTCCAGAAAATAGCGGTCGTGAGAAACGATTACAATGGCACCCTCAAAAGCTTGTAAATAGGTTTCCAACCATTTGATAGAAGGTAAATCTAAATGGTTTGTGGGCTCATCCAGCAATAAAATATCGGGAGCTTGTAAAAGGATTTTAGCCAGCATAACCCGCATCCGCCATCCTCCAGAAAACTCGGCCAAAGGACGGTTTTGGCCTTCAGCGCTAAATCCTAAACCGGCTAAAATTTCGTGTGCCCGGTATTCAATATTGTAACCATCCAGTGCTTCAAACTCATGTTGTTTGTCGCTTAGTTTGTGTAAAATATCATCAGAATAGTCAGTTTCCAGCTTTTTTAACAGAATTTCAATCTCAGTATGCAACTGGTTCTGTCGCTCAAAAGCTTCCATGGCTACATGCAGGATACTTTTATCCGATTGATAAGAAAGTAAATCCTGATTCAGGTAGCCGATCTTTAAGTCTTTGGCTTTAGAAATAGTACCCGAAGTAGGGGAGTAGTCGCCTACTATCAATTTTAAAAGTGTTGTTTTTCCGGTTCCGTTGGCGCCAATTAATCCTGTTTTATCGCCCGGTTTAATGTGCCAGTTGGCTTCATCATAAAGAGCCCTTGCACCTATCTCGAAAGTTAAATCATTTATCGCTATCACGGATGCAAAGATAGCCAATGATTTTACGATTTGCTAGGTTAGATTTAATAAGGAAAAGATAGAAGGATGTTTTTATTAGAGAATCATCAGGTGTTTTTTATTCCTATGGTTTTGTTTTATATATTATTTCAAGGCCTATTATAATTTGTCCAATTGTAAAAAATCCTAAAACAGATAATATAAGTGTAGGTCGGCCAAAACCAAGAAACTGTTTTATTATAATCATTCCTACAATGCCTATTACAAAAGCTAAAATGAAGATTGATTGTGGAAGTAAGGAAATGTAGTTCTGTTTATTTAAGCCGATTGATAGTATGAGGCTACCAATAAAAAAAGGTAATAAAAGTGGAATTAAAAATAGTATTCCTTTTGTTTGCATGAAGGCCATCAGGTTTATAATATCAGCTTGAATGTTAATAGAATCATCACTCATAAAATATGCAAGCAAATGAAAAAAAGCATCCATACACATTCCCATAGCACCGATTGCTAATAATATTATACCAATAAGTGTCATGTTTTTAAGTTGTGAGATTGCTTTTGACAAAAGAAATAAAGCAGGTATATAGGCGACTGATGAAATAATTTGAAGTATTATCGAGTAGAAAACGGAGTTTCTGTTCTGTTTGACAATTGCCAAAATATGTAGTGTATCAGCTGTGCCCTGATCGGGCATTAGAAACCAACTTAACCAAAATGTTAAAGCAGCGAATATTAATAATGAACCTGTGAATTTTGTATTCATATTTAATTT
>JANWIB010000032.1 GCA_025450155.1 Sphingobacteriaceae bacterium | reverse complement strand
GGTTAAGCCTGCATCGGGCGTAATGTCTTTTTTTAAGGATTCGGCAGGCGATATCTTTGCCAGTTTCGCGGCCTCGGCCAGGCTTTGGCTGTTCAGGCAGTTTACGCAGGCCCAGCGGCGTTCGGTCTGGTTGCCGGCAGCATCGTAAGTAAAGGTCAGTTTTTGGGCACTTACCCGCTGGGCCGCACAAATTGCTGTTAGCAATACAATCGAATAAAATTTATTCATATCATTTCATATTCGTCATTCCAAAAACGCTCCTCATTCTGAAACCCATCCGTCATTCCGGACATACAACAGTCATAGTGAGTTCATCGAACTATGAGCACGAGGCAACACATACCCTTCGACAAGCTCAGGGTGACAGTTTCCCTGTCGTCATGGTGAGCTGGGCGAACCGTGAGCCTCCAATTGCTGCAATCGTTTATGCTGTGCTTCTATTTTTTGTTCCTGCTCTTCCAACTTTTGGCTTTGTACTTTTAGCTCCTTATTTTGCTCAATCAAATGCAACGTCAACTCCTCGATCTTTTTCAGCAGTTTAGTATTCATCTCGCCCAGGCTGATTCCATGTTCTTCGGCTTCTTTAGCGCTTGGGATTTCGGGGAGGTGTTTGTGGATTTTGATGAAGGCTTCGGTTTCCTGTAAGGAGGTTGGTTTGTAATCTCCTTTGAAGACGTAGTCGGGCCAGTTGGAAGTTTCTACTTTGATTTCTTTGGCCCGAATCTTACCGTTTACGGAAAGTTTTTCGGTGGGTGTTGTGGTGCCGATACCGATGTTGCCAGTTCCCAGATCAATTGAAAATAAATCATTTTGGACTGCTGCATTGCCTACAGTATTTCCTGTAGAACCCTGTACTCTAAGCCTATTATCTACCTTGTATAACCATGCAACGGAATTATGCTTCGCAACCCAACCACCATTAGAAAAAGCAACATCAAACCCCACAGACACATTATCTGGCGCATATGTCAATGCTGATAACATGCCACCATACTCTGAACCGGTTATTCCAAGTTGAGAAGAGGATTTTGTAGAATTTAAATGTAATTTATATTCAGGCTCAGTAGTCCCCATACCAACCTTTCCATTACCTTTTAATGTTAACAGATATTCTCCACCTGAATATGAATAAAGCATTAAATTGGGAGTACTGCCATCGATAAAATTCCAGTGCATTTCAGAACCTGAAGTTGGCCCCTTAAAACGCATTGTTGCAATACCGCCTGGCATTTTGGTAGTTAATCCCACCGTTCCACGTGCCCCGCTTACTTCAATACCTGGATTAGCCCAACTCAACCCCTCAAATGGTGTTGTTGTTCCTATACCTACATTCCCACTGGCTGGGAAAATATTGGTTTGGGCATAGGAAGTAAAGTAATAAAGAAAGGTAGAAAAAGTAAAGAGCAGCGCTTTTTTCATTGTATATTATTGGTTTAATTTGTTCTTTAATGAATAGTATCGGTAGAGCGAAAGCTCATTCAGGTTTTATCCGGTTAAAATAAATATCGTATAAAATATTTTATTTCCAATAAAAAAATAAGGCAAAAGGATATGGAAAATTAATTAGATCTGATTTCTTTTTAAGAAAAAAAATTCACAGCTCATAGGCCTGATCCTCCATGAACGAGGGAATGGGTTCTTGAGACAGTTTCAACGAGATATACTTTTTAAAACAACCTCTAAGAAGAAGATTCTTGCTCTACTAATGAATTTCTATAATCAATGAGGGGTTATCCCTTTTTGATTTCCTTTGCCCAGGCATCTTTTAAGGTTACCGTACGATTGAAAACCAAATTTTCCGGTGTTGAATCTTTATCCAAAGAAAAATACCCTTTTCGGATAAACTGATAGCCTTTGCCTTTTTCCGCAGAAACTAAATCGGGCTCAATATAAACAGCAGGGATAACTTGCAAACTTTCCGGATTGAGCAATTCGGTGAAATCCTGCCCGGCGCCTGCCGGATCTTCTATATGGAATAAACGGTCATATAACCGCACTTGGGCGGTTTTGGCATGTGCAACGCTTACCCAATGGATGGTACCTTTTACGTTGATACCAGAAGTATCCTGTCCTGATTTTGATTCGGGAATATAGTTTGCATGCACCTCCGTTACAACGCCATTTTCATCTTTAACAAAATCGGTACATTCTACAATATAGGCATGTTTTAAACGTACTTTTAGTCCGGGACCAAGACGAAAGAATTTCTTTGGAGGCTCTTCCATAAAGTCTTCCCGCTCAATCCAAAGTTCGCGACTAAACGGAATTTGACGTGAGCCTTCTCCGCCGTCAATTTCCGGATTATTTTCTCCAACTAAGATATCGTCTTTTCCTTCAGGATAATTAGTAATCACTAGTTTGATGGGGTCTAAAACGGCCATGCGGCGCCAGGCGGATTTATTCAAATCTTCGCGGATACAGAATTCCAGAAGACTCATATCAATGCTGTTTTCACGTTTAGCAACGCCAATCCGGTCGCAAAAATCCCGGATGGAAGCCGGTGTATACCCTCTACGGCGCAATCCACTAATGGTTGGCATCCGGGGATCATCCCACCCATCAACAAAACCTACATTCACCAGTTGCAGCAATTTTCGCTTGCTGGTAATAGTAAAATTCAGGTTTAAGCGGGCAAATTCGTATTGTTTAGAAGGAAAAATATCCAACTTCTCTATAAACCAATCATACAAAGGACGATGGGGAATAAACTCCAGTGTACAAAACGAATGTGTAATTTGTTCAATAGCGTCCGATTGCCCATGAGCAAAGTCATACATCGGGTAAATGCACCATTTATCACCTGTACGATGATGGTGCGCATGGCGGATACGATACATGATCGGATCTCGCATATGCATATTTGGCGATGCCATATCAATTTTTGCCCGCAGCACTTTTTCACCATCCTGGTATTTGCCTTCACGCATGGCGGCAAACAAATCTAGATTTTCTTCCCTGCTGCGAGTGCGGTAAGGAGAAGCTACACCGGGCTCAGTTGGAGTCCCTTTTTGTACCGCTATTTCTTCCGGCGCACTATCGTCCACATAAGCCAGGCCCTGTTCAATCAATTTTACAGCGAACTGATATAATTGCTCAAAATAATCGGATGCGTATAGCTCATGTTCCCATTGAAACCCCAGCCATTTTACATCTTCTTTAATACTTTCTACATATTCTGTATCTTCTGTTTCGGGATTGGTATCATCAAAACGAAGGTTGGTTTTTCCATGATATTTTTGAGCCAAACCAAAATTTAAGCAGATAGATTTAGCATGACCGATATGCAGATAACCATTAGGCTCTGGTGGAAAACGTGTATACACCCCCCCACCGTTTTTACCCGTTGCAATATCTTCTTCAATAATTTCTTCCAGAAAGTTTAACGATCTTTCTTCGCTCATATTCTACTATAGAAAGACAAAAATAGTAAAATTATGAGCGATCATAAGGATTGCTTTATTGCATTCTGTAGATTTTATTACTTATTAAAATTTTTTGTTAGAAATTGCATCTTAACACCAAGAATACTATCTAATTATAAACTTATATGAATTTTGAAAACATTCTTTTAGACCAGCGAAACGCTATCCTTACCATTACGATAAATCGTGAGAATAAATTAAATGCTTTAAATCAGGCCACGTTAAGTGAATTGCATGTAGCATTGCTTGACGCACAAAAAAAAGAAGCTATCCGTGTAATAATTATTACGGGTAAGGGCTCAAAATCTTTCGTTGCCGGAGCTGATATTTCGGAATTACGTTCACTGACGCCGCAAAATAGTGGAGATTTTGCCCGTAGTGCACAAATCAATGTATTTAATCTAATAGAAAATAGCACTAAGCCCATTATTGCAGTTATTAACGGCTATGCTTTAGGTGGCGGCTTGGAACTGGCATTGGCCTGTCACATACGAATTGCCGGAGAAAATGCTAAACTTGGTCTTCCAGAGTTAAAATTAGGGTTGATTCCCTGTTATGGTGGTACGCAGCGCTTAGCATCTTTAATTGGAAAAGGAAAAGCCTTAGAGGTTATTTTAACCTCTGATATGTTATCGGCCCAGGAGGCTCTCCAAGTTGGACTTGTAAATCATGTTACCCCTCTTTCAGAAGTAATAAAAAAAGCCGAAGAGATTGCTCATAAGATTTTAAAAAATCCGCCGCATGCCGCCGCATGTGCAATCAGGGCAGTTAATGCTTATGATACGTCTGATGGCTTTGAGACAGAAATCAATGCGTTTACATCTTGCGTAGAAACCGATGAATTTACAGAAGGAGTAGCCGCGTTTTTAGAAAAGCGTGATCCAAAATTCAATTAAAAACTAAATATTGGGGAAATAATTTCCCAATGCGAAAAAAATTCTTATTTTGCATATAAAATTCAGCTCTCTGACTAAATGAAGAGAATATTAGTTATTGATGATGAGGTTAATATAGGACTTTTACTCTCCAAGTTCCTGAAACGTAATGGCTTTGAAGTAAAAACAGCTGTCAGTGGAGCAAGTGGACTTGATATGCTATCAAAAGAACACTTCAACCTTGTTCTGTGCGATTATAGATTAGAAGATACGGATGGAAGAGAAGTTCTTAAAAAGGTAAAAGCACACTACCCTCACCTTGGGGTAATCATCATAACTGGCTATTCTGATATAAAATTAGCTGTGGAACTTATTAAACTGGGTGCTTATGATTATATCACCAAACCTTTGTATCCGGATGAAATATTAAATACGGTAAACAAAGCCATAGAAACTCAGGAGGCTTTAGCCTTAACCAAACCGGAACCCGCGATTCAGATTAATGCAAATACACCTACTTCACATTTTATTAATGGGCAAAGCCCCGTCGCGAAAGAATTAGATAGACAAATCGATTTAATTGCCTCTACAAACTATAGTGTAATACTTACGGGAGAAAGCGGCACCGGAAAAGAATCTGTTGCCTTATCGATACACCAAAAAAGTTCCCGGAGAAATCAACCCTTCATTGCTATGGATTGCGGTTCTTTAACCAAAGAACTGGCAGGAAGCGAATTTTTTGGGCATGAAAAAGGTTCTTTTACCGGAGCGCTTTTTAAAAAAATTGGCCATTTTGAAATGGCTAATGGGGGCACTCTTTTTTTAGATGAAGTTGGAAATCTTTCTTACGATATACAAGCGGCCCTGCTACGTACGGTACAGGAACGTAAAGTTAAACGCATTGGGGGTACCAAAGAGATTGACTTGGATGTACGAATTATTGTTGCTACTAATGAAAACTTACAGGAAGCCATTAAAAAGGGCAGATTCCGCGAAGACCTTTTTCACCGCTTTAATGAATTCAGTATACACCTGCCCCCCTTACGTAACCGGGGTACTGATATTCTAATATTTGCAGAAAGTTTCCTCCGGATGGCCAATACAGAACTTAAGAAAAACGTGGGGAATTTTTCTGATGAGGTAATTGAATCCCTGCTTTCCTACAATTGGCCAGGTAACATTCGTGAGCTTAAAAATGTTATACGGCGTGCCACTTTACTTACCGAAAAAAACTGTATCCAGTTAAAGGCCCTGCCACTCGAAATTTCAACCTTCTCAAGGGTTTCTGCTATAGAACAGGTAATAGAAAATTTACCTGTAGCTCAAAACAACCATGATTTGAAAAATGCAGCTCTTGAAGCAGAATATGAAACTATCTTAAAAGTGCTTAAAGAAGTTCATTTCAATAAAACCAAAGCAGCTAAAATCCTTAATGTAGACCGAAAAACGCTTTATAATAAGATGAAGGCTATTAATTTGGAATAAAGGTATTTCGTTCTCCTCTTAACTGCCTAACCGAAAAACCTGCGCTTACATAATAGCGTTATGTAAGAAAGAATTAAGAATGGCCATATTTAATTACAGGCAACGCAACAATATTATCCTTATCATATTGATTGTTCTTGGCTGTTTCATTTTATACTCCTTACGCACCATAGCAGGCTCATTACTTAGCACAGTCATCATGTACACGCTTTTCAGGCCCATTTTCTTATATCTTACAGAAATTAAGGGTTGGAAAAGAACTTTAACATCATTCTCCATCATTTTCGGCTCTTTTATCATTATTATACTTCCATTTCTAACCCTTAGCCTTTTGGTGGTTAATAAGATAAATGAATTTCAGGAAGACCCTTTAAGGATAAAAGTGCTCATACGAAAAATGGACGATTTTGCTGGAAACAAGCTAAATCAACCCAATATGATTGATCGTGTTATGGAAAAACTTTCAACGTATGTGGGCGATCTTTTTCCCTCTATACTTACAGGCGCAGCCAGTATTATTTTAGGAGTTATTGTCATGTATTTTTTGCTGTATTTTATGTTTTTAAAACATGAACAATTTGAGCGGGGACTGCTGCGATATTCTCCTTTTAAAGAGCAAAATGCATTAAAATTCGCTGCTGAATTAAAGAATATAACATACGCCAATGTTTTAGGTCAGGGGTTTATAGCATTTGTTCAGGGCGCATTGGTCAGCATCGGATTCTTTATGTTCGGGATTTCGGATGCGATTTTTTGGGGAGTAATTTCGATGTTTCTTTCATTTTTACCTGTAGTGGGAGCACCTATAGTTTTTATTCCGGCCGCTTTAATCGAATTAGTAAATGGACATAATACAAGTGGAATTGGATTACTCCTTTGGGGCTTGATTTTGATTACTAATATTGATAACGTAATACGATTTCTGCTTGCAAAACGCATTGGAAACACCCATCCAATAATTACAGTTATTGGGGTAATTATTGGCATTCCTGTTTTTGGGATAATGGGATTGGTTTTTGGGCCCTTACTTCTTTCTTATTTTATTCTTACCATCAGAATTTATGAAAACTCGCATCCTAAAATCAGGTCTTTAGAAAAAATTCCATCAGAGGAAGAAGAATAGTTTCTTCAAACATTTTTTTAACTTGTGCGGTATATAGTATACCAACTTATATTTTATTTACTTAAAAAAATTTAACATGGAAGATAATACAAAAGTTTTAGTAGCATTATTGGCGGGTTTAGCCGCGGGTGCTGCCCTTGGAATTTTATTTGCACCAGAAAAAGGTAGTGATACACGCGATAAGTTAAATGACGCCTTAAAAAACTTAGGCGATTCAATAAAAGATCGTGCGGCAGAAGAAATTGATAATTTAACCGCCTTTAAAGAAAAGGTTGTAGATAATATCAAGTCCACGTTAAGTAAAACAGAAGATCAGCCTAAAGAACGTCCCGTTAAAAGTGCAGTTTAAAAAGACCGGTACGGTTTTGCATTCCGCCCGGTTTTAATCCATACGTATGTCAGAAACACAAGATAAAAAAGAGGATATTATCGCTTTAATAAAAGAATATGTTGCAACACGTGTGGAGTTGGCAAAACTATCGGTAATAGACCGCTTAGTAGTAATTACTGCTGCCTTATTAACAGATAGCTTTGTTATCATCATGTGGGTGCTTACTTTTCTTTTTGGATCAGTAACCCTTGGATTTTATCTGTCCGAGTTATTACGTTCTTATGCGCAAGGTTTTGGCCTGGTAACACTTTTATACCTCCTGATTGGTTTGATTGTATATTTCACAAAAGATAACTATGTAGAAAAGCGACTGCACAACTTTATAGTAAAACGCATATTTAAGGAGAAGAAATAATGGAAAGGGCATTTACCAATTTAAAGGACCTGCGGATGGAGATTGACCTGTTAAAAATTAAGAAATTTGAGCAGGAGGAGGTTCTGAAAGATAAATTAACGGATCCTTCTGCCATCTTTCGCACCATTTATTCGCATTTTAAATCTAAACCTTCCTCTAACAAATCTTTCCTGTTAGATTTATTTAACCAAGATATAATAACCAATATTGCACGTATTATTTTTCCCCTTGCCTTAAATAAAACCTTATTTAAAAAATCAGGATTTATTGTCAAAACGCTGATTACGTTTTTATCACAAAAAGTTGCTAAAGAGTTTGACAATGAGGCTATAAATCGAATAATAGATAAAATAAAAGGTTGGTTTGTGCATACAAAACAACAACGCAAAAAACAGCGGGTACCTGTGGATTATGGCATCCCGCCTGATAGCGAAACATTTTAGAAATCAAAAACTCTGCTAATGTTTTTTTGCTTTCTAAGCAAATTTGGCAAGAAAATCTTTATAAGCCAATGCAATTCCTTCCCGCAGCCCGATTTTATGTTTCCACCCCTTTGAGTGTAATTTAGAAACATCCATCAGTTTACGCGGCGTACCATCGGGCTTAGACGTATCAAAGCTTATCTTTCCTTTAAATCCAATGATATCCTGAATCAGTAACGCCAAATCTTTAATGCTAACCTCTTCGCCCGTGCCAACATTGATTAAATGCCGCTCATTGTAATTTAGCATTAAATAGTAACAGGCATCAGCCAAATCATCCGCAAACAAAAACTCCCGTTTCGGACTTCCGGTTCCCCATATTACTACCTCATCTACTCCACTTATTTTAGCTTCATGAAACCTGCGAATTAACGCCGGAAGCACATGAGAGTTCTCGGGATGATAATTGTCATTATAGCCATACAGATTAGTTGGCATTACCGAAACAAAATTACATCCATACTGATCACGATAAGCATCGCATAGTTTTATACCGGCTATTTTGGCAATGGCGTAGGGTTCATTCGTATGTTCTAATGGACCTGTTAAAAGATATTCTTCTTTTAGCGGCTGTGGTGCAAGCTTAGGATAAATGCAGCTTGATCCAAGGAACATTAATTTCTTTACCCCATTTAGGTAAGCATTATGAATGATATTATTTTGGATACAAAGGTTATCATGTAAAAACTCTGCACGATACGTATTATTTGCCATAATGCCCCCAACTTTTGCAGCAGCAAGAAAAACATATTCAGGTTTTACCAACGAAAAAAAATCGGCTACTGCTTGCTGGTTACGTAAATCCAAGTCTTTTGAAGTACGAGTAATCAGATCGGTATACCCCTCGCTTTCTAATTTTCTCAAAATTGCCGAGCCCACCATCCCCCGGTGTCCAGCCACATAAATTTTAGCGTTTTTTTCCACTTGTTTGTTCTTGAGCAGCAAAGATAAAATTATTTTTGTGCGTAAATTTAACAGATGGGTAAAGATAAATTACGCCGATTTTCGGAGGTGGCCACTTTTTCGAACGTTTTACAATTAGAAGAAGGAAAACCGCTAAAAGGTAATTGGGTAAAAATGCATTTTAAAAACAATTATCCAATAGTTCTAGAATTAGCCTGTGGAAAAGGGGAATACACCGTGAATTTGGCTCAATTATTCCCTGAAAAAAACTTTGTTGGGATTGATTATAAAGGAAACCGCCTTTGGAGAGGAGCTAAAACCGCATTGGAAGAGGGTATCTCCAATGTCGCTTTCTTGCGCATCCAGATTGAAAACATTCTGGATTATTTTTCCCCAGGAGAGATATCCGAAATCTGGATTACCTTTCCCGATCCGCAACCACAAATCAGTCGCGAAAAGAAACGGCTTACTTCGCCCCGTTTTTTAGAAAAATATAAAGCGATTTTAAAGGAAGGTGGAATTCTGCATTTAAAAACTGATAATGATGGCCTGCACAACTATACCGTTGAGAAGGTCAACGAACTGAATTTAAAACTTCATGCCAAAACCGAAGATTTATACCATTCGACATTAGTGGATGAGGTATTGTCAATAAAAACCTATTACGAAAAGAAATATTTAGCCAACGACAAGAATATTAATTACTTAAAATTTAGTTTTGAGTAATGGATAAAGATTCGTTTTTCGAACAGGTTTACCAGGTAGTGCGACTTATTCCAAACGGAAGGGTAACATCATACGGGGCAATTGCTGCCTATCTGGGTACCAAAGGTTCTTCGC
>JANWIB010000031.1 GCA_025450155.1 Sphingobacteriaceae bacterium | reverse complement strand
TATTGATAAGATGCACTACCAAAAGCCGCAAGTGAAGGGAGGCTCTGAGATCTTATTCGCTGTAAATTTAACTCATTTAACTTTTTTTGAGTCTCCAGCAAGCCATATTCGATCCGATTTTTATATGCTGTAGAGTCTGCCCTAAGGGTAATGACATTATCCAATTTAATGTTCTCTATTTTATCTTTTATTACCAGATTATCGGATATGGGCATCCCCATTTGGAACTTTAAAAGTTGGTACCCTAAGGCTAACATACGAACTGTATTCTCCCGGGTAGTAGTTAAATTATTATAGAGAACCTGTATACGGTCTAAATCTACTTTCTCTACGAAACCCTGCTTATTTAATTGAACCGTTTCATTTAACTGGCTCTTCAACTGGTTAATGTTAGCATCCAGAAGTTTAATCTGCTCAGCATTGACCAAAACCTGATAATATGCTTTTGTAACCGAAATCTGAGTTTGAATTTTAGTCCGATTAAGATTTTTTTCAGAAAGCTCTTTATACGTTTTCGATGCCCTTAAACCTACAATATAGCTTCCGTTAAAAATTAATTGCGAAACCGTAATGTCAGCATTTGATTGATATTTAACTCCAAATTTAACTGGAACAAACGTTCCGGCAGGCTCCCCAAAAAACTCTCCGGGCAACAAAGAGGTTGGCAATTTTAGAAAATCCTGAAACTTTGCAGTTCCGTCAATTTGTGGCAAACCAATCCCAATAGTTTCCTGTACTTTATACTTCGCACTTTCTATATCCAAGCGAGCATTTTTCATCGAGTCTTGATGCTCCAATGCGTACTCCAAACATTCTTTTAACGTAAACTGATACGTTTTATCCGTCTTAATATCTTGAGATTGGGCTAACAATGTCCCCGCTATCATCAACAGAATTATTAGAAAAACAGCCCTTATAGGTACTTTAATCTTCTTCATTAATGTGTTTGTATTTATTTGTAAGCTTATGGCCTTTTATTGTACATATTCCATACAAGAAATGCTCCGTTATCACTGTCATCACTTCAGAAAGATTAAAATGCGTTGGCGGAAATGCAAAAGAATTAAAAACAACACCAATTTGCTCAACCCGCATTCTTGCTAAGATTCTGATATTTATTTCTTCCCGATACAATCCTTCTTGTATTCCTCTCTTTAAGTTTTTCCCAATACAATCAAACAAGAAGTTGTTTCTAAAATTGTGAAATACGTCCCATGCTGCAGGATAATATTTTTGCAAGTCATAAAACAACAAGGGATTCATTTTAGATAAAAGAGTCTGAATATTTGCCACAGCAGAGAAAATTTCATCAACGGCATTATCGGCTGACTCCTCCATGTTGTTTATTATACATTTCTGCTCGCCAATAGTAATTTCAATTAATTTCTGCACCAGTTCATTCTTATCTTTAAAATGCAGGTAAATGGTTTTTTTAGACATTCCCAAATGCTTGGCAATATCATCCATTGTCACACTTTTTACTCCAAACTGGCAAAAAAGATTATCCGCTTCCCTTAAAATTATCTCCCCGGTATCCATACTTTTTCTAACGGGCACAAAACTATGGAAACTTTTTTTAAATCAAAAGTTTCCGAAGAATTTTTAATTTTCTTTAAAATTCAGATCATACTAATCCCTTAAAGAAAAATGTAAATTTGAGCCTCCAAATATTTTCTATGAGCCTTTCGCCTTTGTATGCCATATCGCCGATTGATGGACGGTACCGAAATACCACCCACGAGCTTGCCGCCTATTTTTCTGAAGCAGCACTCATTGAATTCAGGGTTTATGTTGAAATTGAATATTTTATCGCCCTATGCGAATTACCACTACAACAGCTTAAAGGTTTTGATCAAACTAAAATCCCAGCCTTAAGAGCTATTTATGAACGTTTTCATCAGGAAGATGCTGAACGTATTAAGGAAATCGAAAAAACAACCAATCACGATGTAAAAGCGGTTGAATATTTTTTAAAAGAGAAATTTGATCAGCTTAATTTATCTGATCTTAAAGAGTTTATCCATTTCGGATTAACGTCTCAGGACATTAATAATACAGCTATTCCGCATTCTTTTAAACTGGCTTTAGAAAAGAGTTATTATCCGGCATTACATGATTTATTAGGTTATTTAAAGAAATTAGCCGAAGATTGGAAAAACATACCGATGTTGGCCCATACACACGGGCAACCGGCTTCGCCTACGCGTTTAGGTAAAGAAATGATGGTTTTTGTTGAACGCCTGGAGGCACAGCTTCAATTGTTGCAACACATTCCATTTTCTGCAAAATTTGGTGGAGCAACAGGCAATTTTAATGCGCACCATAGTGCTTACCCTGAAATTAACTGGACAGTTTTTGCCAACAATTTTGTGAACAACACGCTAAAACTTCACCGTTCGCAACACACGACACAAATAGAGCATTATGATAATTTTGCTGCTCACTGCGATGCCTTAAAGCGGATTAATACTATCATTCTTGATTTAGATAGAGATATGTGGACTTATATTTCTATGAATTATTTCAATCAAAGGATCAAAGCGGGCGAGGTTGGTTCATCGGCTATGCCACATAAAGTAAATCCGATTGATTTTGAAAATTCTGAAGGAAATTTAGGCATTGCCAATGCATTATTTGAACACCTGGCAGCAAAACTTCCTGTATCTCGCCTTCAGCGTGATTTAACAGATTCAACCGTATTACGTAATATTGGAGTTCCGGTGGCCCATTCGCTAATCGCCATCAAATCAACCTTAAAGGGGTTGAATAAATTAATCTTAAATGAAAACGCTATAAAAAATGATTTGGAAGCTAACTGGGCTGTGGTGGCAGAAGCTATTCAAACCATTTTAAGGCGAGAGGGTTATCCCAATCCTTATGAAGCACTCAAAGAATTAACACGCACCAATCAAGAGGTAAATGCCGCTACCATTGCGAAATTTATTGAAACATTAACTATCGATGATAAAGTAAAGGAAGAAATAAGAGGTATCACACCTTTCTCTTACACAGGTATCTAACCCGTCATACTGAAGTCAAAACTTTATCATCCATAGTTGATGGGTTAAAAATTGGTATTTTTGTATAAACTATTTTCTATGGCAACTTCAACTATTAACATCTATACCGAAGGCACCCCTAATCCGGCGACTATGAAATTCTTAGTGAATAAATTGCTGATTAATGGTAGTGCCGACTTCCCGACTAAAGCGAGTGCAGAAAGTTCGCCTTTCGCCAAAGAATTATTCAAATTCAACTTTGTAAATGGTGTTTTCTTTGCTAGTAATTTCGTTACTATTACAAAAACAGAAGATACAGATTGGGCAGATGTAGAACAGATTTTAAAAGAATTTGTAAAGGGAGCTATAGAATCTGAAATAGCAATAAAAGAAACGCCCCACGAAGAGCATCCGGCTTTTGAAGGTACGGAAGCTGAAGTTAAAATACAGCAAATTTTGCATGATTATGTGCGTCCGGCTGTTGAGCAAGACGGTGGAGCAATTCACTACAAATCATATAAAGATGGCGTGGTTACTGTAGAATTGAGAGGTTCATGCAGTGGTTGCCCTTCTTCTACCATTACGTTGAAATCAGGAATACAAAATTTATTGCAACGAATGGTACCTGAAGTAACCGATGTGGTTGCGGAAGCGATGTAAGAAGAATAATTCAATAAAATGGCATGGCCTAACCATTTTAATTAAAGTATTTCTGGATTGTACTTTTTAATTCTGTATGAATTTTTCCATTCGATGCGATTACTTCTCTGGAAACTGCAAACTCATCCTCTTCGCTAAAATTCACAACCTCACCTCCGGCTTCACGAACTAGCACAACACCTGCGGCAATATCGTATAGATTAATATTGTATTCAAAATAAGCGTCAAAACGCCCGCAGGCAGTATAAGCTAAATCAACTGCTGCCGAGCCAATGCGACGCAAACCCTGGCATTTTTGAGTGAGTTCTCTAAATACATTAATATAGAGCTCCAGTTTTTCAAAATTATAATATGGGAATCCGGTAGCAATTAATGATTTTTCCATCTTTTCGGTAGAGGAAACAAAAATTTGTTTTCCATTCAGGTAGGCCCCTCCTTCTTTCCACGCATAAAAACATTCGTCCCGGCAAATCTCATACACCACTCCTAATAGCAATTCATTATCTTTTTGAAGAGCGATACTGATGGAATAAGTAGGTAATCCGTGAATGAAATTAGTTGTACCATCCAAAGGGTCCACAATCCAATTATAAACTTCACCGGTCTTATTAATTGTCTTTTCCTCCGTAATAAAATCAGCTGCAGGTAATAATTGGGCTAATTTCTTAACTATTTTTTGCTCCGAGTTTTTATCCACGTAGGAAACAAGATCGTTAAACCCTTTATATTCAATATGCTGTGGATCAAAATGAACATCTTCCTGTTTGATAAATGCAGCGGCTTCTTTGGCAATTTCAACCACACTGCTTGTCAGGCGTTTTAAATCCATAGCTAAACGCTGAATTGCTTCTTTCTATGGCTAATTATAGACCAAATAGTCCCAACAACTCCAAGAATAATCATAACAAGAGAAAGCATTTCAGCTTGGGTAAACGTTAATCCAAAAGCATGATACGTGGCATTTACCCTGATTTTCTCTATAAAAAACCGCTCTACTCCATTCATGATTAAATAAATAGAGAACATTAAACCAGTTGTTTGGATGCGTTTTCTAAAAGACCAAAGAATAATAAAAAGAATAAAACAAATAATGGTTTCATACAGAGAAGTTGGGTAGACTCCCTGAGGAAGTTCGAAACAATATTTTCCTGCGCAACCCGGAATTGGCACACCTTCGCGTATAACGTTATGCGGAAATTTGAACGACCACATCCAATCTGGCGCCCAACTTAACCAAGATGGCTTAATACTCGAAACAATTCCCCAATCACCATCACCCGACATTTGGCAACCTAATCTCCCAACCGCATACGACAGCATCATGCCAGGGCCGCCAACATCCAGCATATGCGCCGGCTTAATTCCATTTTTATTGGCAATATATAAAACAGCAGCACCGCCGCAAATTAAACCTCCGTAGAAAGTCAACCCGCTAAAAGATAATAATCCGTCTATGGGATCCTTGACAAAAGAATCCCAATGCTCCAGGTTATCAAATAATTTAGCGCCCAAGAATCCCCAGATCGCAGCCCAAACCAATATGGTGCCCATTAATTGATAAGGGTGTACAGTTTCTTCCGCTACTTTAGGTTTAGGAAGTTGTTGCTTCTTTTTTTCGCTGTAAGCCCAATAAACAAATACAGCAGCTAATAATAACCCGCCTAAGAAACTTCCTCTACCAGACAGAATAAAGCTTTGCGGGTCTTGCACAAACTGAGTGTAACTTAAAACTGCGTCTAAAAGCTTATATCCAATAGCAAAGCCGAATAATCCATTTAATCCCAACTCGGTGACAGATGCGGGCTCACCAACGGTAACCTGTTTTTTAAAGGCACGGATTACACCAATGGATTCTTTACGCTTTAATTCCTGGGAAAATGCCCAATAAGCAGCCATAAAGGCAAGTGCGACAAAAAAACCAAAAGTTTGTATTGGTAATGGAATCTGGATACCAGTTAAGTATTCAATCAGATAAGAAATGGTTGGAAACATGCCCTAAATATACAGGTTGATTTTGAAAACGAAATTAATGTGTCAAAACTTCTGACCCTTCACTTATTTCTACTTCTCCATCGGCCGATATTGACACCAGTTTAACCTGCTTTAAATCGTTTACTAAAACCGGATCATACTTCGCTTTCACCTTTACATAATTAGGTGTAAATCCGTTCATTAAACCATCTTTCTGATCAGCTTCAAAAAGAACCTGAAACTCTTTTCCTAATTGCGTTTGATAAAAAGCACGACGTTTTTTATCAGATAAAATATGAAGCATTTTACTTCTGTCTGCACGCTGAG
>JANWIB010000030.1 GCA_025450155.1 Sphingobacteriaceae bacterium | reverse complement strand
GCTGATCTGAATGTATTTAATGGAACAGAAGAAGATCTGAAAACCTTGCAGATTCGATAAAAGAAAACTGCCGGACATTAAGAACCCAGCAGTTAGGAATACTAGTAAAACGTATTTAGATACCTGGGAAAGTTGTTTGTGCTTTCTCTCCAATTAAAGGTATAGGTTTCTTTTCGCCATTAATAGCACCTATAAATCCGATAATCCAAAGAATGAAAAGTCCTAAATTAATGATCCATCCAAAATAAGCTAAAAACGAGAGTCCACTTGATAAGATAAGCATGCTGGCAATAAATCCCCAGCCATAGCTAAGTACCATTGCTACAATATGAAAAAGTAACGTTTGTCTGAGCTGATAACTGCCTAACTCGGTTTTTTTGTCTTTGTGCATGGCAAAATAAGCGATAAGCCAGCCGACAATTGTAAAATAGCTGACAATACCAGCCGTTTTTCCACTTTCTTGTGTTGCTAAATTATTGTTCGTTTCCATTTTTAAACTTGGTTTTCCTAATTAACAATAAGCAACATAATTATCGCCTAAAGGTTTACTTTTTTCAATTTATTACCTCAACTAACCCCCAAATTTAGTAGATAGTCTCAAAAAGCCGAGGAGCAAAACGCTACCAGAAACCCAATCCTTGAACTTGAGTAAATTTCCCCTGGGTTATTTTTACCTTTTTTCCAGATGCTTGATTTTCTGCTTCAAATTCAAAACTTCCTGTTGCAAGATTTTTAGAAGTTACTTCCGTTATAGTAACGCTACCCGATTTAATGTCATAATTCGTTTTTTGAGGTAAGGAAAAGTAGTAGCCATCATCAATAGTTGTATAGGTTCCCTTACCCGTGGCTCTTAACTCAATAGTAAATTGAGAGGTATCATTCCGGCCGGTAATAGAAAATAACTGGGGCGTATTTCCAAAAGCAATAAAGTAATCACCTTCACCAGCCCACTCTTTGCCATTTACTTTGGCCTCTATTTTTTTTTGATTTGTTGATATATTTTCATCATCGCCCTTATTGCAGCTCTGCAAAGAAAAAAGGGAAATTGTTATTACTGTAAGGGATTTAATAATTTTATTCATTTTTATTTATGTTAGTGAATATATTAGTATACAACCAATACTTTAGTAAAGTACAATTTTACTAAACTTTTTCAATACTTATACGCAATATATTTCCTGTATGCTACAGGGACTTATAAAAAGCCTCGGGTAAGTCTTCTGATTTAATTATCTTCTGGTACAATAATCTCATCAAACCTCCATAGGCTCCTGGATTTCTATTATTAAAAAGATTTCAGTTCTTTATAAAGTCGATGCGTAGGCAATCCCATCACATTCGTATAAGAACCTTCGATACGTTCTATTGCCACAGCACCTATCCATTCCTGGATGCCGTAGGCCCCGGCTTTATCAAAAGGTTGATAATGCCGGATGTAATAGTTAATCTGTTCTGGTGTTAATGACCTGAAATAAACTTCTGTAAGATCAAAAAAGGAAGTCAATTTCCCGTCTCTCAATAAAGACACGCCGGTAATCACTTCATGTTTTCTTCCGGATAACAACGCAAGCATTTCGAACGCATGTTTTTCATCTTCGGGCTTGCCTAATATTTGGCTATCAATGGCAACAATGGTATCTGCCGTAATCACAATTTCATTCTGTACAGCTTCGTCAAAAGCATGGGCTTTTTTTTCAGAAATATATACCGCTATTTCTGTGGGAGATAGATTCTCGGGATAAGATTCATCCACATCTTTTAACACTACCTTAAAATCTATATTCATTGCCCGAAGCAGCTCGTGCCTGCGAGGCGATTTTGAAGCGAGAATAACTGGAGGCAGGTTTTTCAACATTTTACGCCGATGGGATACTATCTTCCTGAGCAGAAGGGTCCGAGTCAACCCATTTCTTCTGTACTTTTAACACTTTCTCTAATACGTCTCTTACACAACCATCGCCACCGCTTTTAGGAGAAATGTAATGACTAACGGCTTTAACCTCCTCTACCGCATCCGAGGGACAGGCTGCAACTCCTGCGACCTTCATTACCGGAACATCAGGAATATCATCTCCGATATATAGCACCTGATCGGGAGTTAAATTATTTTGCCGGATAAACTCATGATATACGTCCAACTTCCTATCCACATTCAGATGTACTTCGGTAATTCCAAGGCCTTTTAGGCGCAACACAACACTTTGTGATTTGCCACCCGAAATAGCACAAATACGATACCCCTTTTTCACCGCTAATTGCATGGCATAACCATCACGTACGTTAAAGCGCCGTAATTGTTCGCCGGATTCTGTTACCAATAAGGTTGCATCGGTCAAAACGCCGTCGATATCAAGAATAATGGCCGAAATGTTGTGAAGTTTTTCCAGAAACATGAGTTCAATTTATATTTATTGATTATCCCGCCACTCGTAAACCCAAGCAGATTGTATCTGCTCTAAATGTCCTTCGTTACATTCTTCGCGTTTTCCGGAAAAGTTTGGAAGGTTTAAAACCCATTCTATCAAATCGGTAAAACGAATCCGATAAATATTTGATTCGCCAAATTCATTTCCAAATTTTTCATAAAGGCCCATGGCGATATCTTCGTAATCATTCCAATAAATAGGTAAAGCGTATTTATCCTGAATCATAATTTCTAATTAATGTCCTAAAAACTGCGATTGATCTGGCAGGGTTACTTCGATATCGCCATCTATTATTACACACTGACAACCTAAACGCGAATTTATTCTTGGATTTACCGCACGATCAATAAAATCCTCTTCCTTATCAGATATTTCCTGAATATTATCCATCCCTTTATTAACGTAAACATGGCAGGTACTGCAACCGCAAACACCACCGCAATTATGCTGTAGTTCTATTCCATTATCTAAGCACACATCCAGAACAGACTCACCCTCTACAATGGGAAGCTCAACAGGTTCTTTGTTGGGTTCCTCAAAGTTAATTTTAATTATATATGTGCTCATTGAGGCACAAAATTAAAAAAATTGGCCAAGCTGCGGCAGATTATAACGAGAGATTGTCAAGAGTTGATAATACTCTGACTAAGTTTATCGTATAGCTCAAGTAAATGGGGATTCTTTTTAAGAAATTGGCGATGCTTATTTAAGGTAATTTGATCATGGCGGACAGCAGGCCCTGTTTGTACAGTTTTGGGATCAAATTTCTGCACCTTATCGGCAGTTTCGGAAATTAACGGCTTAAGGAGGTCAAAGCTCAGCTTGTTTTGATCCAGTATCTTTTTAGATAAAGCATACAAATGATTGGTAAAATTGCATGCAAAAACAGCTGCTACGTGTAAAGCCTGCCGTTGCACTGAATCTATTTTTAAAACAATACTTGTAATTTGGCTTACAAGTTTCTCCAATATTTTTGTTACTTCCGGCGTATTTCCCTCTATAGCAACCGGGACCTGAGAGAAATCTACAGGCTTTTGCTTGGAAAAAGTTTGCAAGGGATAAATTATTCCTGTTTTTTCTGATGCCCCTTGCAGAACCTCCATCCCACTAGAGCCGGAGGTATGTATAATGATGCCTTTCTTATCCGTCAACGCACCTGCCACTTCTGCAATGGCGTCATCAACCACTGAAATAATATAAATATCTGCTGAAGGATTAATATCTGCAAGTTTATCTGTAAAACCTGCACCTAGTTCTAGGCCCAACGCTTCTGCATGTTCCCATTTTCTACTCCAAACTTGCAGCACATCATTACCTACCTGTTTCAAAGTCAACCCAAGATGGGTAGCTACATTACCGCTGCCAAGAAGAACGATCTTCATCAGGCTGTTTTTATTTCCTTGGTTCTCCTGAAAATTGATAATAAAAAGCCTACAACCATAATAATGGTTCCTCCCCAAAATAAATTGATATAAGGAAACTTAATAGCTTTCATCACAATCCATTTTTTTTCTGCTTTTGGTTTTTGATATACCATCAATTCCAGTTTATTTTTTTCAGGGTGAATATCGGTAAAACGAAACTTTAAGCCAGCACCATCTTCATCCACTGTTTTTCCAAAATCGAATTTATTACCCCCTTTTAAAAGAAAAACAGGCTCAACTTGAAAACTCGTCACACTTGTAATAACTTCTAATTGCATTCCGATGGCCATATCCCCTTGGGCTAATGGAATATTTTTTAGAGTAGCGTTCTTATTTATACTTTTTACGACCGCAAATCCATCCCGGAATCGCACCGTATCACCAATGGAGACTTCATGTGTTACAGGCTTTTCATAACCTTCATCTTCAGAATGCCCTTCGTGGCCTTCGTGCTTCTCTTCTTCAACCAGCGGCGCACTGCTTACGTGGGTATAAATATCATGAAATAGATAATGCCTGGTATCAGGAGACGCGATTAATGAACGCATCTTAAGATTCTGCTGTGCATTAGGATACAGGTCAAAGCTTTCTTCAACCTTACCTGTCTTTTCATCAATCACTTTATAATTAACACGATAATAAGTATTGGGGTATGAAACAGAATCTCCCAGATAAGTAACTGTATACTGATCCATTTTTACTGGTTCGTTCTGATAAAGCAGAATATTTTCCTTAGGGTCATTGCTCTTTGCAAATTCCTCTCCAAAGCCCATTCCCGAAGTGTTAATTGAAACCACATTATTGGTAGCCGCGGCTACCAATGCCCCAATCAATATCAATCCAAAACCAATATGTGCAATCGCCGAACCTGCCAGTTTCCATTTCCCTTTAAAAGCTTCGCTTAATATTTTTCCGTTGGATATAATAGAAAATACAGCCGCGAATGTGAGCAGTATAAACATAGCATTGGTATACACTTTAGTAATATACACTGCAACTGAAGTAAGAATAAGGGCTGAAATAAACGAGACCGCAATACTGATATAAAATTTACGAGAATCTGTATGCTTATATTTTAAGTATTGAGAAAAACCTGAAACAATCGCGATCACCACTGCAAATGGAACTTGCCATTTATTATAATGTTGAATAATACTGGCCGGGGGTGCTATTTTTGTATTAAAAATAGCATTAAAAACGGGGATAGACGTTGTGGCCACAATTTGAACGCAGGCCATTGTTAATACTAATGACCCAATAAAAAGCCAAAATTCCCGCGAATAGGTTTCTTCATCCTTCTTCGTTATAGGTAATTCTTTCCACCTGATAATGAGAAGAAAAACAGAAAGCGCTAAAAAGAAAATAAGGTATAATACCAAATGCCAAAACATCCCTAAGTCTGTAAAGGCATGCACAGATGTTTCGCCCAAAATGCCGCTTCGGGTTAAAAATGAGGCATAAAGCACCAAAACAAAACTGATAAGCACCAAAAATGTGGCCGTAAAATACGAATGCCCGGAATGTTTGTATGCTAAGATAACATGAACGGCAGCAATCAATGTAAACCAAGGGATAATCGAAGCATTCTCTACCGGATCCCAGGCCCAAAAACCACCAAAGTTTAATGCTTCATAAGCCCAAAAAGAACCCATGATAATTCCTGTTCCTAAAACCATTACGGCAAACAATGCCCATGGAAGGGCTGGTTTCACCCAATCTTTATACTTTTTTTCCCATAACCCCCCAATGGCATAGGCAAATGGAACTACCATAGAGGCAAAGCCTAAAAACAAGGTTGGTGGATGGATCACCATCCAATAATTTTGCAACAAAGGATTTAAACCGTTGCCATCTTCGATTAACTTTAAGTAATCGGGGCGGGAAAAAATTGGCCCTTCAACCGCATTGCGCAATAAAATAAAGGGAGAACTTCCTACACGTAATCCTAATATCTCTACTCCTAAAAGCATGGATGCTAAAAAAACCTGGGAAAGCATCACGGTAGTCATTATCGAATTTTCCCAGCTTTTTGCCCGCCATACTAAAACACTTCCTAATACCGCCTGCCAAAACATCCAAAGCCAAAAGCTTCCCTCCTGTCCTTCCCAAAAGCTGGAAATAATATAATATACAGGCAAAGACTTTGATGAGTGCGCCCAGGCATAATGATATTCGAATAAATGATTATAAATGATATAAAACAGGCAGGAACCTATACCGATTACGGAAACCGTATTTAGTCGAAAAGAAAACCTTGCTATTTTTTTCCAGGAATCATCCAGCGTATCTTTTACGGTAGCAAAATAATAACTGATGCATGCTAAAAGTGCTGTTCCGAAAGAAAGAATAATAAAAAACTGGCCTAATTTCCCGGGGAGTAGGTGTTCGCCTACAAATTGAACATCCATTTATACTGTTTATATATGAGATTTAAGATACAAGACATGGATACTACCTCTTAAATTTGGGTGGCAGTCGCGGTTGCTTTTATTTCCTTCACCTCTACTTGATCTTTTGTGTATTTCGAAGGACATTTCATTAAAATCTTGGAGGCATAAAACTCATCGCCCCTCATTTTTCCGGTTAGTACAATTTGTTCCGATTTTTCAAAATCCTGTGGTTTTGTACCGCTAAAAACTACCTTACATTCCTTGCCTTTACTATCAACCATATAAAATGCAAAGTAATTGGCATCTTTGTGAGGATCATAAATAAGCTGTTTTTGCTTATTTAGCTGGCCGACTACATGCAATTCTGATTGCGTTTCCTGAGCTTCATTAAAAGACCCGTATGTGCTGGAATCAGCATAAGTACTAACGATTACACCAATGGCAATAGCAATAATGATGATTCCTATTATCGAATTCTTTTTCATAACACTTAGCGATTTTAATCAAAAATGTTCGGCGTTGCAAAGGTATAAAATATCAAACGGATAAGCCAAAACTATTGCCTTAATTCCCTTAAGATGTTACATTAAAAAATAGTCGTTATTGTAAATTTAATTTTTATAGCTTTAAGTGTTATAAACCTAACCCTTTAAAACTAATCGTGAAGAAAAAAATTATCTCATCCGGGTTATTGCTATTTACCGTTGCTTTATTTATCGGGATAAACTGCAAAAAAGAACCAGATAAGGCTAAGAAACAGCTAATAAACGTAGAAGTAGTTCCCCTTGATTTTGCTCAAAAAGTTGCAGGCAATTTTCATGCAAGCAATTTCATGTCTTTTAAGGACAAAAAACTCATGAATAATAGTGCTGGTGCTCCTAAAGCCAAAACGCTTAAAAACCGACTTACCGTAAAAGACAGTGAAGGCAACCCGGCATTTTACATTTTTAATTATGCCAATAACGAAGGTTTTGTAATGGTATCTGCCGAATATAAGCACGAACCTATTTTGGCTTATGTGGATCATGGCGAAGTAAAACAAGACACCGTACCTGCCGGGCTGATGATGTGGATTGAAAAAACCATTGATAACATTACGCTTTTGAGAAAAGGCTTACATGACAACTCCAAGCGGGCAAGCGAAGCATGGGCAGCGTACATCAAGAGTGCACATATTCCGGTTCCCGAAACAGTTAAAAAATCATTAGCAAAACTAAGAGAAACAGGGGCAATAAACAGTTTTAACAAAGCTCCTACAACACAAACCGAACCGGATCCATGGGACCCTGGTGATCCGGATAATCCTAATTGTACTCCGGTAGCCAATGTAACTATAGGACCACTTTTATCTGACAACGTAAGATGGGGACAATGGTGTACCTATAATGAATTGTTGAATAGTATGAATTGTTCCGGTTGTGGCAACTCTCGGCCTCCTACCGGTTGTGTCCCTACAGCTATGGCCCAGATCATTCGCTATTGGCAATATCCGGCTGGGTATAACTATTCATCTATGCCCAGAGATTATGGCAACTATGAGGTGCAACGCCTCATGCGAGATGCAGGGCAGGCATTAAACATGCAATATAGTCGAGACTATAAATGTGGTAGTTCTTCCGCAGACGATAGTGATGTCCCCGCGGCTTTAAAAAGTAATACGTTCAGATACAGTTCAGCAACCTATAAAAACTATGATGTAGGATCGTATCTGGAAGTACAACAAAATCTGAATGTAGGCCGACCGGTGATGCTTGGTGGATATAGTAGCACTTTTAGTTCAATATGGCCTTTTTATTATATAGGTTCAACCGGGCACGAATGGATCTGCGATGGCTATAAGCAAATTAATACCTGCACGGCTTCTTTTCTATATTTTAACATGAATTGGGGGTGGCATGAAATTTTCAATACGGATGAAACGGATTTTGTAGGATGGTATAGTTTTAATAATTGGGCAGTTAATGGATATAATTTTCAATATGCCCGTACCATGATTGTAAATATTCACCCTTAAATTGTTTGTTATGAGAAAGCTATTTTTAACAGTTGGCATTTTTGGAATATCGCTTTTTTTTAGTTGTAAAAAACCGAAGTGTTTTGCCCCTTATTACTATCTATTTACCATAACCAATAGTGCGGGTGATACGTATTTTGAAAAAGAAACGTCCATTAAGATGTATTATATGGACAATAATGTCAAAGTGTATATTGAAGATGTGTCATTAATAGATAAGCGTTTCCAACAAGATTATTATGCTGATTATCCATACGTTTATTCCACATGGCAAGCACCGATAGCAAGTGCTAATAAAAAAATCAAGGATTTTTATTTAGAACTCCCCAGTAACGATATCGATACACTGTATTTAGACTTTAAGAGTAATGAATGTGGGGCCGCTTTTATAGAAGACAAGTTTAATGGATCAACTCCAGAGTTTAATAAAGGGGTTCATGTATTGAAAAAATAATAAAGAAGTACAACAAATTTAAATTAGGGAGGCCTATACTATTGGAAGGTGGAGGCACTTGGCCTTTTTATACCTATTCTAACTGCCATGAATGGATCTGCGATGGGTATAAGCAAATCAATACCTGCACGGCTTCGTTTTTGTATTTTTACATGAATTGGGGCTGGAATGGATCACATAATGCATGGTATGGTTTTAATAACTGGGCCGTTGATGGAAAAAATTATCAATATGCCCTTAGGATGGTTGTTGATATTCACCCCTAACAAAAAATATGGAGTGTTATAAGCATCATTTAGAAAGAATAATCAAAAAACTGTTACTTAAATTTAGCATTATGAAAAATAACTATATTCTATTGATTCTAATGGTATTTATATTATTCGCTTGTAAAGGAACATACGAATACAATACTGGTACTTTGCCTGATTACCCTGTTAATCTTACTGATCTTAATTCAGAATATGATGATTATAATTCAACAAGCCCTACATTAGGAGATATATCGCCTTTATGTTTTTCGTCAAGAAGAAATAATGGAACTTTTGATATCATATACAAATTATTAGAAGTTATCATGAGTCGTACAAGCGGCAAGCTAACGGTAGGAGAAAGTCATGTTTCTCGCTTATCGGATGTCAATAGCATGAATGAAAATATAGGGTGGAATGCCGTCCCCAAAATAAATACTGCAGCTGATGAATTAGGGCCTTATTTGATTTACAAAGGGCCTATAGGAACTAACGGCAACCCTCGGTATAACAGATATATTTTCTTATACTCCAACAATCAGGAAGGCAATCAGGATATTAAATTTTTGCATAATATGGATGAAGAAACTTACACTTCGCCTAAACCGGTAGAGTATTTAAATTCATCAAAAGATGATGCCTATCCTTCTTTTAATAAAGATTTTTCGACGCTTTACTTTTGTTCAAACCGACTTGAAAATTTTGATATTTTCAAAGTAGAGTTAGATAATACGGTCAACTTAGTAAACAGCCTAGAAGATAAAACACCAAAAACTATTGTAAAGGAAACAACTCTATCATCTGATTCGGATGATAAATGTCCATTCGTATTTAATAATCTCATGGTTTTTACATCAAACAGGCCTGGCGGTTATGGGGGGTACGATTTATATTATTCCTTATATGCAGATGGTAAATGGTCTCCTCCGGTAAATTTTGGCAACAAAATCAATACGCAATACGATGAATACAGACCTATTACAAAACCAATGGGTAGTTTCACTAACGATTTCATGATTTTTTCATCAAATCGTCCTGGCGGAAAAGGTGGCTTCGACTTATATTATGTGGGAATAGATAAAATGATTAAACTATACTAATAACAGACCCTTGAGAAAGCTGTTTTTAATTATTTTGGTTAGTAGTACATTATTTTCATGCTCCAAAGTAGGTTTAAAGTGTACACCACCGCCTGTTTTTTATGAGTTTATTTTAACGAACAATAAACAGCAGCCTTATTTTGATCAAAAAGCCGATATTAAACTCTATTATTTAGACAACAATGGAAAGCATTATATTAATGATCTAATATCTTTTGATTTAGATAACAATTATAAATATGGATATGGTACTGGAATTGCTCCTATAAAAAGTGCCGACGATAACATTAAAACCTTTTATTTGGAATTATCTGGAAATGATACAGATACCTTGTATTTGAACTACAAGTTAAGCAAAGGCAATGATTGTGATAGTTATGAGTTAATAGAAGATAAATTTAACGGAAAGGCTGTTGAAGCAACTCAAATGCTTAGTAGATACATACACGTGTTAAAAAAGTAGTAAAAAGCATTTGCCTTTTGCGTAAAAACAAATGCCATCTCTTTTTCAAGGATGGCATTCATTTGTTTTTAATTTTATTTACGGCCAGATACCCATATTCATATACGAAACGGCTACCTTATCAATAGCGTTTACAAAGGCTGCGATTCTCAAGCTTCCTATTTTAGGTGTACTCACCTTTACATCTCGGATTTCATGGTAAGAACGGATCATGGTTTCTTCTAACCCTGAATTTACCAGCTCTAACTCAGAAGGCCCCTTAATCACCATAGCTCTCTGTTCCTGACTTAAAGATACACCCGTAGCTTTTTCAACCAAGTTGACCAAATTCATATTCGCATTTTCGTCATAACGTTTATCCATTCGGCCAAAAGCAACGTGCGATAAGTTCTTTAACCACTCAAAATAAGAAACGGTAACCCCACCGGCATTGCAATACATATCCGGAATAATAATTCCGCCACGCTCGGTAAATACGGCCTCTGCCTCTGGAGAAGTAGGCCCATTAGCACCTTCAGCGATAATTTTTGCTTTAATACGATGAATATTATCTCCGTTAATTTGATTTTCCAAAGCAGCCGGAACTAAAATATCACAGTCTTGCTCCAAGCCTTCCCCGGAGTTTTTAAACTCTTTTTTAGCGCCTGGAAATCCCAAAATGGAACCTGTAGCTTTGCGATGTGCCACTACCGCTTCCATATCTAAACCATCCGGATTGTAAATAGCGCCCTCATACTCACACAATCCAACCACAACGGCTCCGTATTCAATTAAAAATTTCGCTGAATGATAGCCCACATTCCCTAAGCCTTGCACAATAACCCGCTTACCTTCAAGTCCCGGAGTTAGGCCCAATGACTTCATATCTTCAGCGACACTCACGCACTCTTTAACTGCCATAGCAACGCCACGGCCTGTAGCTTCGCGACGCCCGGCAATGCCATGCAAAGCGAGTGGCTTTCCGGTAACGCAACCTAAAGCATCTAATTGTCCCGGGTTCATCGTAGCATACGTATCGGCAATCCAGCTCATTTCACGCTCACCCGAACCATAATCTGGCGCTGGAACGTCAATGCCCGGGCCAATAAAGTTCTTTTTTGCTAATTCTACCGTATAACGACGGGTAATGTTTTCTAGTTCTGCAAGTGTATAGTTTTTGGGATTGATTTTAATACCGCCCTTAGCACCCCCAAAAGGCACATTTACAATAGCACATTTGTAGGTCATTAAAGCGGCTAAGGCCATTACTTCATCTTCGTTCACCATATCGCTATAGCGGATACCTCCTTTGGTTGGAGATTTGTGATGAGAATGCTCTACACGCCAGGCATCAATTACTTCAAATCCATTGTCTTTTCTTATTGGGAAACGGAAACGGTAAACACTATTACACGATTTAATCTGGTCTAATAATCCTATTGGGTGTTTGGTGAATTGTGCAGCATGATCAAAGAAAGAACAAACATCTTCAAAGAATGTCATTTTTGAGTCTGCAATTACTGTTGAATGAGACATAATACATGTTTAATTTAAAGGTCATTTTGGTTAGCCGGATGAATATAGAAACTAGCCCATTAGTTTCAATTATAATAACTTAATCCACTTAAAAGCAAGTATAGGACAATTCAAATCAATTGTCCAAATTAATTTCCCCTTTCGATTTTCTTTATTCTTTTATCCATAGCAAATAAATACATAGCCAATCCTATAAAAACTACAAGAAGTACTGCTACTACAACATAAATTTTACCAGAACTTCTTAGATCAATGGCCATTCCCTGATCTGCATTTTGAGCAAATGATCCTATTGTAACAAAAGAAAGAACAAAAAGGGTTAAAAATTTTTTCATGATGCAATGGTATCAAAATTCTTTTTTTCTATTAAACGGATGCGAAAGCGAAGTGTTGCAATCCATATCCCTATTAGAATCCAGCCAATACAAGCAGGATAAAACACCGCTCTCATCGTATTATCCAAATCGTATTTACCAAAAGCAGGATTGCCGCCATTACCCGGATGTAATGAATCTGTCATCCTTGGTAAAATAAACAGCAGCACAATCATAATCGGGAAAGCAAAAACATTATATATGGCAGAAATTCTTGCTCTTTTTTGTTCCTCCTCTATTGAATTACGCAGTATTAAATAAGCGCAATACACTAAAAAGGCAATAGCGGCACTATTTTGTTTCGGATCATTGCTCCAAGGCTCTCCCCAGGTATACTTTGCCCAAATCATGCCTGTTACTAATCCTAAAACATAAAATACTAGTCCGGCATTAACGCTTTCTACAGCAATTAAATCATATTCTTCTTTTGGATTTGACAGGTATTTAATGCTATAGAAAACCGAAATTCCAAATAATACCATCATGGAAAACCACATGGGAACATGGAAATAAAGGTTTCGTATTGTTTCGTGGATAATTGGCAGAGCCGGTACCGGGAAGAGAAAACCGGCAACCATAGCATAGGCTGTTAAAAGAACGCCGAGAATTTTCCACCAGGATTTGTAGATAAAATTCATAAACTCAATCTCTCCAAAGATAAGGGAATAATAATAAAGAAACCGTTATCACCACCACATTAATTGCGGTAAGTACTCCTATTTCATCCAGACTTGCACTTCTGTCTAAACCATCCATTGCATTTTTTGAAAATTTTATCAAAAGAATTAACAAGGGAATAATAACCGGAAAACTAAGAATGGCCATCAGGGTAGCATTATTCCCAGCTCTGGAGGCAATGGCTGAAATCATGGTAAAAACTGTAGAAAAACTAATGCTTCCAACGAGAACCGCTATAAAATAATATAACGGGTCTCCAACTGTATTTTGAAAAACAATGCTGTAAACTACTAATGCTATGATGGCCAGCAATAGCATTAACAGTACATTATAGCAGATTTTTGCAAGAATGATGGCTTGGGGTTTGGCTATACTATAATAATACAATTGACGCCCCCTGCTCTCTTGCATAAAACTTTTTGAGATGGCATTGATGGAGGCGAACAACATAATGATCCAGAAAAGTGCATTCCAGGTTATGGGTTCAGTTTTTTTAAAGGAGAGGTAGCACACAAAAATGGTGGATACTACATAAAGCAATATGCTATTTAAAGCATATTTTGAACGCCACTCTAGAATAATTTCTTTTTGGATGAGAAACCTGATTTGTTTTAAAAGTTCCACATTTCAAAGATAGCGGATTGAATGAAATATAAAGGCAAATCTGTGTTTTTCATTTGTATAAATTATTTTTTTAAGGACAATGAAGTTACCACGTGTTTGCAGGTTTATAGATTTTGATTTGTTGTTGCACGTGATGGTTTCATCAATTTTATTACCTTTAAATTGATTTTAATTTCCCATGTCTGAAGATCAACGCATAGCCATTTATATTGAAAAATCGGCTGATTTTGCCCAGCCTATTTTAACGCATTTGCGTCGACTTATTCATCGTGCCTGGCCTGAGATTACCGAAACGATAAAATGGGGATTTCCGCATTTTGACTATAAAGGTACGGTTTGTAGTATGGCGGCTTTTAAGCAGCATTGTGCTTTTGGTTTTTGGAAAGCCCCTTTGATGACTGATCCGCACCACCTTTTTAGAAAAGAAGACATTAATGCCATGGGGCAATTAGGACAAATAAAACACTTAAATGACCTCCCTCCGGATGAAATATTGGTGGCATATATTCGGGAAGCAGTTGATTTGAATACCCGTGGAATCAAGTTACCTTCGAGAGTTGTAAATCCAGAGAGAGCTTTAGAAATTCCAGGCTACTTTTTAAAAGCGCTTAATACAAACGGTGAAGCGAAAAGAACTTTTGAAAAATTTAGTTATTCTAATAAAAAAGATTATGTGGAATGGATAAGCGAAGCGAAGAGTGAGGATACCCGGATTAAACGACTTGAGACTGCTTTGGAATGGATGGCTGAAGGTAAGATACGAAACTGGAAATACGTTAAAAAATAAATTGGAAAATGGTATTTATCTCGATTCTCCCGACAGCAATTGGCAGGATGATTATCAAATCTGATGAAGGAAAAGTGAGCTTTATTGGTTTTGATGACG
>JANWIB010000029.1 GCA_025450155.1 Sphingobacteriaceae bacterium | reverse complement strand
GACGGAGATTCTTTTAACAACAATTTCGTTGCCTACCATAAGACGGATAAAATAAAAACCACTATTTAGCCTGGAAGCAATATTAAACGTGTTTACCTGTTCTCCTGCCGCAAGTTTTTGGGATAGCAGTGTGCTTATTTCATTACCTAAAACGTCCATAATTTTAATGGTAACGTTAGCGTCTTTATTTACCTTATAAGACAAGTTGATTTCATCTTGTACAGGGTTGGGGTAAACCTTTACATTACTCAATATTTTTCCATCGTCTTGGGCTGCCTCATTTTTTGTATCTGCAGTTGCTGTAGTGCCTGGTTTAATATTTATAGGTTTAAAAGGAGTAAACTTTATTCTTAATCCGCTTTTTAAAAACTCAGGCTTGTTTACACGGGTATCGGTAATTTTAGGCTGTTTGCCAGATGTTTTGCTTTTAGTCGTATCTGCCAACGCCTCAAACTCATAAGCGAATACCTTATGACTATTAAATGCAAGAATTGCACTTAATAACACAAAAGTAAATACGGGCTTAGTGTAGAGTTTCTTCATTCAGTTAATATTCCCTGCAAAAATATAAATAAAATATCAAGATGTTTTATTTAAAAAAATATTTTTTTAGTCTTTTAACATATTTTAACAATACTATGAAGTAATCGAGTTAAAAAGATGATTATCCTAATTTTCGCCTTTGTTAATTGTATATCAAAATGTACTTTTGTGCCCGCTTTACTTAGACAAATTGGCAACTCATAAGGACCTCCATAAGCTATCCGGCGCTGGTTTATTAATCAGTTTGGGAATTATCTACGGCGACATCGGTACTTCACCTTTATACGTTTTCAAAGCTATTATTGGAGACCGGGTAATAACAACAGATCTGATACTTGGGGGGCTATCCTGTATCTTCTGGACCCTAACCTTGCAAACAACAATAAAGTATGTGCTGATAACCTTGCAGGCAGATAATAAAGGTGAGGGTGGAATTTTTTCATTATATTCTTTAGTCAAAAGGAAAGCCAAATGGTTAGTTATACCTGCAATGATAGGAGGGAGTGCCCTATTAGCAGATGGTATTATTACGCCACCTATTACAGTTTCGGCCGCCATTGAAGGTTTAGGGCTTAGGTATCCGGGGCTTCCAACTATTCCTATTGTGATTTCAATAATCACGATACTTTTTCTTATACAACAGTTTGGGACTTCCCTGGTGGGGAAAGCATTCGGCCCTATTATGTTGCTATGGTTTACCATGCTGGCGGTTTTAGGGAGTATATATGTGTTTCAATTGCCTGAGATTTTAAAAGCGATTAATCCTTACTATGCCTATAAACTTCTATCTACTAATCCGGAGGCTTTCTTAATATTGGGAGGTGTTTTTCTTTGTACTACAGGGGCTGAGGCATTGTATTCGGATTTGGGACACTGTGGTCGTTCAAATATTCGCATTAGTTGGATTTATGTAAAATCCTGCCTTCTGCTTAATTATTTTGGACAGGGAGTTTGGCTATTGCAACACCAGGGTGCCAGTTTGGGAGAAAATGATAATCCATTTTACCATTTAATGCCTGATTGGTTCTTGATTTATGGTATCGGGATAGCTACCATGGCGGCTATCATTGCCAGCCAGGCGCTTATATCGGGATCATTTACTTTGATTTCAGAAGCTGTGAGATTGAATTTATGGCCGAAGGTTAGAATTAATTACCCAACAAATCAGAAGGGACAGTTGTATGTTCCATCTATGAATTTGCTATTATGGTTGGGCTGTATGCTTGTTATTGGTGTGTTTAAAGAATCAGGAAATATGGAGCATGCTTATGGTTTATCTATTACAGTTACGATGTTGATGACCACCATACTGGTTTCTGTGTTTCTTAAGCGAAAAAAGTTTCCTACTTATCTTATTGTTATCTTTTTAACCATTTATGGGATTATTGAACTCACTTTCCTTTCCGGAAATCTGATCAAAATTTTATATGGAGGCTGGTTTACTTTAATTGTCGGGGCGATTCTTTTCTCTGTCATGTGGTCGTGGGCTAAAGCCAGGCGTATTAAGAACAGGTATGTGAAATTTGTGGAGATTGAGGACTATTATCCACTCCTTAGCGAGTTGAGTGAAGATACTTCTGTGCCAAAATATGCATCGCAATTGGTGTATCTCACCAGCGCTAACTTTAAGTCAGAAGTCGAATCGAAAATCATTTACTCTATCCTGCAAAAGCAACCTAAGCGAGCGGATGTGTATTGGCTTGTCCATGTAGATGTAATGGATGAACCCTATACCCGGGAATATAAAGTAGAACAGTTAATACCTGGCAAATTGATTCGGGTTGATTTTAAGCTTGGATTTAGGATTGAACAGCGTATTAATTTATTATTTAGGGTGGTTGTGGAAGAATTAGTGAGAAAAGGAGAAGTGGATATTACCAGTAAATACGAGTCTTTACACAAGCACAAAATAGTTGGTGATTTTAGGTTTGTTGTTTTGGAAAAAGTTCTTTCCAGGGCCAACAGACTGAGCTTTATTGAACGCCTGGTAATGGATTATTATTTTATGCTGAAGCGGCTAAGCTTATCGGAAGAACGGGGTTTTGGGTTGGATTTGAGTTTTGTTACCGTTGAACAGGTGCCGTTAGTAGTTTCTACAACAGAGGATATTGCACTGAAACGGATTCCTTTAGAAGAATAATTAAGAGATTTAACTACTTTTCTTATTTAAGCGACTGTTTTTATAACTGTACGAGAAATAGATCATAAGCCCTACTACAAGCCATAGCGTAAATACCAGCCAGTTTTTAATAGGGATTTCTGTCATTAAGTAGAAACAACTCAAAAGTCCTAAAATGGGTATCAGCGAGAAGTTGTTTTTAAAGGATAACACCGCACATCCTACACTAATTATTACGAATAGGTAAAAAGGGATGTTGTGTTGCCAGTTTTGCCAGCCCTCTTCAAAATTCATGGTTCCGGCTATGTGGTCTTTAAATAAGAATCCGCAAAAAATAACCAATGCCGGAATAATATATTTCCCATTTACATAAGGTATTCGAAAGCGCTTTTGCGTAGGATTTTCATCTTTGGGTAAATACAATACGCCACCGCAAACCAATACAAATGCAAACAAGGTTCCAATGCTTGTTAAGTCGGTTACCAAAGTAATATCCAGGAACAAAGCAGGAATAGCTACTAAAAATCCGGTTACAATCGTAGAAAAAGAAGGTGTTTTAAATTTAGGATGAACTTTGCTGAATTTTTTGGGTAATAATCCATCGCGGCTCATGCTCATCCAGATGCGGGGTTGGCCTAATTGAAAAACTAATAAAACGCTGGTAGTGGCTATAACCGCACTGACAGAAATAATATAGCTGATCCAAGGTTTGTTAATCCGTTCGAAAACAAATGCCAACGGATCATCTACTTTTAATTCGCTGTAATGCACCATGCCAGTTAGAACTAATGCAATGAGGATGTACAGAATTGTACAAATCACGAGAGAATAGATCATGCCTTTGGGCATATCCCGCTGTGGATTTTCGCATTCTTCGGCTGTGGTAGAAATGGCATCAAACCCAATATAAGCATAGAATACTGCCGAAACTCCTCTTAAAACTCCTGCAAAGCCATTAGGCAGAAAAGGATGCCAGTTGTTGGTATCCACATAAAAAAAGCCAATAGCGATGACAAAAATAATCACGGCGATTTTTAGTGCCACCATTAAATTGGTGCTTTTCTTGCTTTCTTTAATCCCTATATAAGCCAGCCAAGTTACCAGAATAACAATGAGCATGGCGGGGATATTCAGGAATAACTTATAGTCGCCAATTTGCGGAGCCGTCATCCAGGCATCGTACCCTTCCTGTAAGGTGGTGTTTAGTGTACCGGTTCCAGCAGTTTGCATTGCTGTTTTGGCCTCCTCATAACGCATTAAAGCGGTAGAATGATCCATGGTTAACCATCCCGGCAGATTTATCTTAAAGCCCTGTAAGAGATTGTTGAAGTAGCCGCTCCATGAAATAGCCACCACAATATTTCCAATGGCATATTCCAAAATTAGCGCCCAACCAATAATCCAGGCAATTAATTCGCCAAAGGCAACATAAGCGTAGGTATAAGCGCTTCCGGCAACGGGAACCCGTGACGCAAATTCGGCATAACACAACGCCGAAAAACCACAGGTTACGGCAGTAATAATAAATAATATGGAAACTCCCGGTCCACCGTTAAAAGATGCCGTACCGATGGTAGAGAAAATTCCGGCCCCAATTACGGCCGCGATGCCCATGGAAGTTAAATCTTTAACCTTTAAAACTTTATGCAGTCTCGTTTCTTCCTGCTCGATATCAGAATAACCGGATTGTTGATCTTTTAAAATATTGCTGATGCTTTTTTTTCGAAACAGTTTTGCCATGTATCGCTTGGATTGAATGATCGTTTATCAAACATAAAAATTATTTTAGTTTGATGAACAGGTTTTAATTAAAAATAGAAAGGATTACTCTTATAGAGACACTAACGCTTATCTCTATGGACAAGCTAAGGAAATAATAGACAATGTCATGTCGAACAACGTGAGACATCTTTATTATATAAATGAGATTCCTGGTTCTGTTCGCAATGACAATTAAGTCGGCTTAGTGCTAATCCTCCAGCTTGGCTAATTCCGCTTTCACAAAATCGGCCAGTTGTTTAACATACACAGCGCTAAAGTCGAACTTAATACCTGCGGTTTCGTAAATCTCTTTGATGGTTTTGGTGTAGCCTAGTTTTAAGGCTGCTAAATAGTTGGATAAGGCTTCCTGTGGGTTTTCCTTGTAGTTTTTCCAAACGGCAATGGCGCCTAACTGCGCAATGCCATATTCGATATAATAAAACGGCACTTCGAAAATATGCAATTGCTTTTGCCACAAGTTCTCCAATGCCTCTTCATAACCCGTCCAGTCGGCAAAGTTTTCGCCAAAAGGCTCAAAGATTTGTTTCCAGGCTTCGCGGCGTTCCCCGGTAGTATGATCAGGATTGGTGTAAATCCAATGCTGAAACTGATCGACCACGGCTACCCAGGGAAGCGTTTTTAACACATCTTTCAACTGATCCCGTTTGGCCCGTTTTAAATCGGCTTCGTTATAAAAGAAAACATCCCATTTATCCATCGAGATCAGCTCCATACTCATTGAAGCCAGTTCGGCCACTTCGGAGGGGCAGTGTTTGAAATCATTTAACTCCAGATCAGCGGTAATAAAAGTATGCACCGCATGTCCCCCTTCATGCACCATGGTGGTCAGGTCGCGAAAGGTATTCGCTGAGTTCATAAAGATGAACGGAGCGCCGGTTTCGGCTAAAGGATAATTATAACCGCCGGGAGCTTTGCCCTTGCGGCTTTCTACATCAAACAGGCTGTTTGCCTTCATTATTTTTAAGCGTTCGCCCAAATAAGGGCCTAAGGCTTCAAAACAGGCGATGGATTTATCAATAAGTTCTTGCCCACTATTAAACGGTTTTAATGCCGGTTTCCCGGAAATATCCACGTCCATATCCCAGGGCTTCAGCGACTCTAACTGCAGGGCTTTTTTTCGTGCTTCAGCCTGCTGGTATAAAATCGGAACAATGTCGCGTTCTATGGCCTCATGAAATTTATAACAATCATGCGGGGTGTAGTCAAATCGGCCTAAAGCCTGGAACATATAATCGCGAAAGTTTTCAAAACCGGCATTTTTTGCAACCTGATGACGGAGTTTTAACAAGCCATTAAATAACTCATCCAGTTTGTCTTTATCCTGTAGGCGGCGTTTGGTAATGGCCTCCCACGCTTGTTGGCGTTTTGCCCGGTCGGTGTCTTTTAAAAAAACCGAAGCCTGTTCTAACGTATACTCTTTCCCATCCAGAGTCACACTCATGGCGCCGGTAATGGATTGGTATTTCTGTTGTTCTACCTGTATTTCAGTGAATAAAGGAATATTTTCTTCCCGGAACAATTCCAGCGCTTTTTTAATGCCGCGGATATAAACAAAATAGGTATGTGGATCCAGGTTTTCTAAATAGGGGCTGTTGATGAACTTTTTATTCAGTTCATTGGCAATGGGCGCAATTTTAGGCTCAATTTCCGTAGCGAAATACTGAAAATCCTGCAAGAGCTTTTCGCTGTTCGTGTCGCATGTCATTTTAATGTAGCGCCAGGCAAAGTCTTCTTCTAAAGCTGCTTCCAATTCGCTGCGGTTTCTTAGCCAGTTTTCAAGGTCCTCAACCGAATTGATTTCCCGGTTTTGTAACTCCTGAAATATCGGATCCAGGTTTTCCCATTTTACTTCCAGGTTTTTAGGGATATATGTTCTTGGTTTTTTAGCAATCATATTTTTCTTGATTTTTTAAGAAGAATATTGCGAAGTTAGCAAATCTATACTAGTCGTTTATTTTTTGCTATTCATTGTTATCTTAAATACAAGTATGAAAAATAGTATTTGGTTGATTTTTTTTGTTTTATGCTTTAGAGTACCCGCTCAGTCTCAGCAAGAATCTTTAAAAGAAAAATTTGAAGCAACGTATGGCCAAAATTTTAAATATATATCCGATGAGATTAAAGTTAAAGGATACCAACAGGACACCTATTGGCTAATTCGGGCTGTTGCTAAATCGGAAGGATTTTTTGTGATCCGGTTTCAATTCGAGACATTAGGGAGCGCTTATCGTTACAATGATTATGAGTATCATTTAACCATTGGTAAAAATCAATATCTTCACATGAGAGATACTGTTGTAGTGCCAATTCCGATAGGCGAACACATAACAAACTTTCAATTTTTAACAAAAAGCCGATATGATAATGAACCAGGAGAGGTTTTTCTTGGGTTTGGCAATTATGGACTACCAGAACCACCAGCTTATGAAGCTTCTCTGAAATTAACTAAAGATAAGATAAGTCGCTCCATTGGTGAATTAGAATATATGGGTACTCGAATAGATAGTATACTTCTGGCAAACCTTCAAATCAGGACATCCTATACAGCATTTTTTAAAGCAGTTCGGCCAGGAAAATTTAATATCGTAAATAAAAATACGGGTGAATCCATACCTATTATCATTTATCCTGCTGATCGCACCGTAACAGTTCTTCCCAGCCGATCTCATGGAAATTTATATGAGGATCATGTTTCTTCCGACTCAGGGGAGAATTTTTTTACCAGAACTAAAATTTTGCGGGTGGGTGATATATTTAGTATGTGGGTCGGACGAGGTGCCTTGGTATTGAAAAAGGAAAAATTCTCTAATTTGCCTTTGCCCAGAGATTATGAGCATTTTGATAGTTGGATTATGCCATTAGAATAATGATCTGAAGTACACATCCAATAGAAAGCAAACCGCAAAAATTACCGATGCTACCCCGTTGGTTGTAAAAAACGCCCGGTCAACTTTAGTCAAATCATTGGGTTTTACCAATCGATGCTGGTAAATCAGTAATCCAATAAAAAAGCATACGCCCAAATAATAAAACCAACCCAAAGCAGTTAAGAAAACAGGTAAAATAATAAAGATCACGCTGCAGCTATGCAATATAGAAGAGACCAAAAGCGCTTTTTTTTGCCCCAATACCGATGGGATGGAATATAAATTATGCTGTTTGTCAAATTCCTCGTCTTGCAGGGAATAAATAATATCAAATCCGCTTACCCAGCAGACTACTGCCAGCGAAAACAGGATCGGTAGTAAGGCGAATTCTCCGGTAACCAATAGGTAAGCCCCCAAGGGTGCAAGCCCCAAACCGATTCCCAAAATCAAATGGCATAACGGTGTGAAACGCTTGGTGTAACTATACCCTAAAATTACAGTGAGTGCCACTGGAGAGAGGTAAAAGCAAAGTGTATTGATAAAATACGTGGTGAAGATGAACAGCACACAATTAATCAACGTAAATAGCAGGGCATTTATAGCCTTAATTTTTCCTGCTGGAATATCGCGAACTGCGGTGCGCAGATTTTTTGCATCAAAATTGCGATCCAGATAGCGATTAAAGGCCATGGCCGCATTGCGGGCAAAAATCATACACAAAATCATAAACACCAGGTTCATCCAGCTAAAAGGATAATTTGTTGTAGATATTGCCAGAAAAAAGCCAATAAAAGCAAAGGGCATGGCAAAAATGGTATGAGCAAAAAGTACTAATGAAAGATATTTTTTCATTTTTAATAATAAGTCCCCTCTTGAGGTGAAACAAAACGATTATTTATTTCACCAATAAAATCCAGAATCTCCTCTCGTCCCTGCTGTGTTTCTGATGAAGTAATAAACTGTTGCGGAAGTTCCTCAAAATACTCAAGCAGTGCTTTGCCGAACTTACTTACGTTTTGTTGAGTTATATAGTTAGATTGTTTATCCGCTTTAGTATATATCAAGATAAAAGGGATACTTTTTTCTCCCAGCCAGGCGCAAAACTCCAGATCATTTTTTTGAGGTTCCAATCGACTGTCAATCAATAAAAAAATACATTGCAAGCTCTCACGCTTTAATAAATAAGCCCTGATAAAACGCTCCCAAGCAGTGCGATTGTTTTTAGAGGCTTTAGCAAAGCCATAGCCCGGTAAATCAACAATATACCATTTTTCATTAATTAGAAAATGATTAATTAATTGGGTTTTTCCTGGCGTTTGCGAGGTTTTTGCTAATCCCTTTTTTTGTGTAAGTGTATTAATAAGAGAAGACTTACCCACATTAGAGCGTCCGATAAAAGCATATTCGGGTAATAGGGGTGGCGGCAGTTTATCTATTTTAGTATTGCTGCATTTAAATTCTGCCGATTTTATATTCATTTTGGTAAAGGTAGAAAGAAATATGAATGTGCAGATACGGAAATAAGTAGCTGTGTTTATTGAAATAGACATTAGCACATTGATTAATTGATCGCTATCTTTACCGGGGCTATGCCAGAAACTATAACTCCATATAAAGATCCTCATGCTACCAAGAAAGAGCAGGTAGTAAACATGTTCAATAACATTTCTCGCACGTATGATTTTTTCAATCATTTTTTTTCATTAGGAATAGACATTATCTGGCGAAAAAAGGCTATTAAACAGTTGTTAAAAGATCATCCCCGTACTATTCTTGATGTAGCAACCGGAACTGGTGATTTTGCTTTCGAAGCGATTAAAATTTTAAAACCCGCTAAAATTATCGGAGTAGATATTTCTCAGGGTATGCTGGATATTGCCGGGAAGAAAATCAAAAAACGCCATATGCAAGACATTTTTGAGGTGCGTTTAGGCGATTCGGAGAAGCTTTTGTTTGATGATAATAGCTTTGATGCCATTACAGTAGCTTATGGGGTTCGTAATTTCGAAAACCTGGAAACAGGTTTAGCCGAGATGTTGCGGGTGTTGGTTCCGGGTGGTAAGGCGGTAATTTTGGAGTTTTCAAAACCAAGGGCATTTCCAATAAAGCAACTCTATAAGTTCTACTTTCATTATATTATGCCAACAATTGGAAAGATTTTTTCAAAAGACAACAGTGCTTATGCCTATCTGCCAGAATCTGTAGCTGCTTTTCCGGATGGAAAAAACTTTACGGCATTGATGGAAAAAGTTGGATATCGCCATACTAAAAGCCGGCCTTTAGCGTTTGGTATCTGTTCTATTTATACCGGAATTAAATGAGTAAACGCTCACTCCTCGTAATTTTTATTCTTTTTTTCAGGTTGGCCGCATTTGCCCAAAACTGGGGTGGAGGGGTTGATGACGAGTATCTGCATTTCGGTTTTGGCTTTCACTACATCTCGTCTGATTATAAAATTTATAAACAAACGAGTTGGCGTAATCCTTACTTTGATGAGAATGGTTTAGTGGCAGATTCGTTATACAGTATTAGTTCTCCCGCTTCCACCGGTTTTGGAATTGGTTTTGTAAGCGACCTGCGTTTAGGCGAGAATGTTAATCTTCGTTTTACCCCTTCATTAGCTTTTACAGATCGTTTTTTAAACTACCAATACCGGCCGGGCTTGGTGCTGGACGTGCCTAATGCGATAGGGTCTCTTTTGCAAAAAAGAGTACAGGCGACTATGGTTGATTTTCCTATTGGTATAAAACTTAAGTCAGACCGGAGGAATAATTTCAGAGCCTATATGCTGGGCGGTATTAAATACTCGATGGACATTATATCCAAAAAGAAAACGGATGATTCGGACTTTCCTTTTCTTGAAAAGCTGGTAAAAAATAAAAGTACTATTCTTTCTTATGAGGCTGGAATCGGCTTGGATTTATATTTTGAATTTTTTAAACTTTCTCCTGAACTGAAGTTATCCAATTCATTTAACAATGTGTTAAAGCCCGAAAAACATCCGTATTCTACTCCACTCGATAGACTTTTTCTTCGTAATGTACAGTTTAGCCTTTATTTTGAGTAGAAAGAAACTCAAAAGTTTCATGAAGCGAAAAAACTGTAATTTCGTACCCTTAATACTATGTAATGATAAAACTGGCATTAATTACAGGTGCAACAGCAGGAATTGGACAAGCTTGTGCTTCCCTTTTTGCTAGTAAGGGTTATAACCTGATTTTAATTGGCAGAAGAACAGAGCGATTACACGCCTTAGCTGAGGAACTGGTAAAAGATTATCGTATTGAAGTGAAGGCCATTGCGTTAGATGTTCGGAATAAAGAAGAGGTGCAGAAACAGCTACAACTTCTTCCGGAAAAATGGAAAGTGGTAGATGTATTGATTAACAATGCAGGCCTTAGTCAGGGCTTAGATCCGATACATCAGGGCAGCACTTCTGATTGGGATACCATGATTGATACGAATATAAAAGGATTGTTATATGTTACTAAAGTGGTGTCTAATTGGATGGTAGAACGTAAACAAGGGCATATTATAAACTTAGGATCAACCGCCGGAAAAGAAACTTATCCAAATGGTAATGTATATTGTGCTACTAAACATGCTGTCGATTCATTGAATAAAGCAATGCGAATTGATTTATTGCCTTATGGAATAAAAGTAACGGGCATACATCCGGGAGCAGTAGCAACAGAATTTTCAGAAGTTCGATTTAAAGGAGATAAAGAGCGGGCTAAAAAAGTTTATGAGGGCTTTGTTCCCTTAGCAGCTAAAGATATAGCCGATATTATTTGGTACGCAGTTAGTCTGCCACCACATGTTTGTATTAATGATTTGATTGTTACATCCACAGCACAGGCAACGGCAACGACTATTTTAAAGAAATAATAAAAAATAAAATCTCCTTTTTAGAGGAGATTAGAGGAGGCAAATATGGCACTACAACAACAAATAGATCAGGACATAAAAGCAGCAATGCTTGCTAAAAATGAGGTACATTTACGAGGCCTTCGGGCAATAAAAGCAGCTTTGTTATTAGCAAAAACAGAAAAAGGAGCGTCAGAAACTTTATCAGAGGAGAATGAAATTAAAGTTTTGCAAAAATTGGTAAAGCAACGCAAAGAATCTGCAGACATATACAAAGCCCAAAATCGTGAAGATCTTTATAAAGTAGAGGCGGAAGAGATCCAGGTGATAGAAGCCTATTTGCCTAAGCAATTATCCCGCCAGGAGATTGAAGCACATATAAAGGAGATAATTTCTAAAACAGGTGTTGTCGAATTAAAAGACATGGGAAAAGTAATAGGTGCGGCTAATAAAGAATTAGCAGGTAAAGCTGATGGTAAAACCATCTCGGAAGTTGTGAAAGAACTTTTATCCTGACTTTTAATAAATAACGACCAAACTTATTCTCAATTACGTATTTAAACTTTCAAACTTTTTATAGTTTTGAAGGGAAGACTAATAACCACTATGAATTTGCAGATAAAAGAAGAAAACGGATTTAGATATATCGAAGAAGGCGAAGGAGATGTCCTTTTATTGCTTCACGGCTTGTTTGGGGCATTGAGCAATTGGAAAGATGTTACAGACACCTTCAGTTCTAAATATCGCATTGTAATTCCGTTACTTCCTATTTACGAATTACCTTTACTAACCACCGGAGTAGGAACGCTGGCAAAGTTTGTATACAAATTTGTTAAGTTTAAGAAACTAACGAATATAAGCTTATTAGGAAATTCATTGGGCGGACACGTGGCCTTAATTTTTACAGTTAATCATCCTGAATATGTAAAAACTATGGTATTGGCAGGAAGTTCAGGGTTGTATGAAAACTCATTTGGTGGATCATTTCCCCGTCGTGAGGATTACGAATTTATCAGGGAGAAAGTAGCATACACATTTTATGATCCGGATATGGCTTCTAAAGAGCTTGTTGACGAAGTTTACGGGATCGTAAATGATCGAAACCGGCTCGTTCGTATATTGGCTATGGCTAAATCTGCCATTCGGCATAATATGGCAAAAGATTTGCATAAGATTACCATACCAGTAAGTTTGATATGGGGCAAAGATGATAGAGTTACTCCTCCGGAAGTAGCCGAAGAATTTCATCAGCGATTGCCCAATTCAGAACTGAACTGGATTGATAAATGTGGACATGCACCCATGATGGAACGGCCCGAAGAATTTAATGTTTACCTGGAAAAATTTTTAGACCGGGTATTATTGAAATAGATAATGATTGCAAGTGAGTTAATAGCGAATG
>JANWIB010000028.1 GCA_025450155.1 Sphingobacteriaceae bacterium | reverse complement strand
TTAAAAAAGCGGGAGATTTGTCTTTCTTGTCTAGTTACAAAATCATGAACCTGAATGATCTAAACTATAACTATGAAGACAATAATATATCCTTAGTAGTAGATCAGTCGGGAGATTTTGCTATTGCTTATCTTGGTGTTTCAGAAGATGAGTATAAAAAATCTTCACAAGATTTAGTGGTTCCAATCAATTTTGCTCAACCAATAAAAGAAAATCTTACTGTAACATGGAAGCTAAATGGCGTTTCAGTAGCTATGGCTAATCCTAATAATGGTTTTGGCCATTTTTTGCGTAACCGTACAGATACCATGTATTATGAGGCTCCTCGTAATCTACCTTGGAAAGATCCACTAAAGAATGATCCTCTACAGATACAACTTAGCGCCGAATTTATGCATGGAACCAGTAAAGTTATTTTATTAAAAAATATGACCATCAATAATCCCAACATGTTTCAATTAAATGGGAAAACCTATTTATCAGCAGATCCGACCATTTCCGTTGTCAATAATGTATTATTCTCGATTCAACTTTCCGATCCCAGCGGAAAACAAAATAATATAGGTGCAACTGTAGTAGGTCCTTTGGCTACAGGGAGCTATGTTTTTGATAAACAAAATAAGGATAAGAATAGTGCAGCCGGGTTTTCTGTAGAAGGAGGAAAATCGATACAATGTGCTAGCCATTATAAGGATCAAAATGGTTTAGATTACTACAGTGGTGGAAGTATAAAAGTGTCATCGATAACCCAATACAAACGCTGCAAGAGAATAACAGGTGAAATCAACTCATCATTGTATGATTTCAATACTGTAACTAATACGCTTACAACGATAAGCGGAACAGCTACTTTTGTAGTTTTTACAGATAAACAAAATTGACGTCTAGTTCTGAAACTCTCAATATATTTAATACAAGTCTCGGTTGCTCTATTTAGCCGGGACTTTTTTGTCATTTGCCCGCAGTCGGCTTATAAAACGTAAATAGTAAAGTATTATTTAAAATTAAGGCATCATCCTGTACATTTGTTTCATGTTTACCCGGATAATTAGCTGCCTGCTTATTTTTGTTACTTTATTATCCGGGTTTACACGCCTGTTATTTTTTGCAGGATATGAACTAAACAGAGATTATATAGGCCTGGATATTTTTCTTTAAAAATATTGCGTTGAATACCGGTGTGCAATTTAATGCGTATAATGGTCCGACAGATCATCCCCAAAGTGCAGGAAAGATTCATTTGGGTGTAACTTATAATTTCAATCAACTTTATTATCTGATTAAAAAATGAAAATAAAACCCTTTATAACGGTAAGTTTGATTTTGCTTACCGCATGTTCATCAAAAGAAAATAAAAAACTGCCTATTCTTGGAAATCGTGAGCCGGTTGAAAAGACCATGAATGGAAAAACGGTCGTGGATACCATTTATCAAACCATACCGACTTTCAGTTTTCTGAACCAGGATAGCGTTATCGTTTCGGATAAAGATTTTGACGGAAAGATTTATGTAGCCGATTTCTTTTTTACCTCGTGTACCAGCATTTGCCCTGTGATGCATCGTAATATGTTAAAACTCTACACTAAATTTAAAGACCATCCTGAAGTAAAGATTATATCCCATTCTATTGATACGAAATATGATACACCTTCACGATTGAAGAAATACGCTAATAAATTGGGGTTAAAAGGTGATCAATGGGAATTTGTGCATGGTTCCCGCGACTCCATTTATGGCATTGCCGGGAAAAACTATCTGGTTGCGGTAAGTGAAGATAACAAATCTACTGATGGCTTTATTCATCAGGGTTGGTTCGTATTGGTGGATAAAGAGAAAAGGCTTCGTGGCGCTTATGATGGTACCAATGTCGAGCAGGTAGATCAATTGATAAAAGATATGCAAACGCTTCTGGATGAATATAAAAAGTAGTCGGAGCAAACTAATAGGAGCAGTCCTGTTCACTCTTTTTACTGTAATTTTTATACAGGCTTGTCAGAGTGAACAGGAACTAACCTACGCCCGGTATTACATTAATGGCAAAAAACTTTATGAGCAACATTGCCAAAATTGCCATAATGCGGATGGAGAGGGTTTGGGTGGTTTATATCCGCCCTTAACGGATACTGTTTTCCTGAGGTCGAATAAGAATGAATTAGCCTGCATCATTAAATACGGACTAAATGATACAATCACAGTAGATGAAAAAAAATTTGAAGGAAAAATGCCTGCCGAAAGGCAAATGCCTGACATAGAAATTGCTCAGATTATTACCTACATCACCAACTCATTTGGCAATAAGCAAGGGCTTTATGATGTAACTAACGCAACTACAGATTTAAAGAATTGCGGCAATTTTAGCCTATAAAGAGGCCTTGTTCTTATAATTTGCGTTTACTTCGATAAGTTGGATTACGAGGGTCGTTAAATTGGGTATCTGTATTAGCAGGAGGGTTTTTAAGAGGGATATCCTCAACCAAACGCCACCGGCCATTTATTAGCTTATATCCATCATATGACATATCCGGACCATATAGATCAAACTGATCTTTCATTTTAGGATCGGGTGGAGCCAAATGGTCAAAAACGATCGTTCCTTCTTTGGCGGAGTAATTTAGCGCCATGGATACCTGGCGGCTGTATTCAAAAATTATACGTTTTTTGTCCAGCGGCTTCTGATCTTTTCCTTCAAAAACAGGCATTCCAAAGTAAGCCTTTCCATCTTTAAAATATAATACATCAATAACTTTTTTAGTGCTTTTTACGGTATTACCCTTCCAGCCTAAAAGAATATAATAGGGAACGCGTACATTATATGTTACAGGTATAATTTTATAGTATTGCGATCCAAACCATTGTTCGTTCGTTGTAATCGTATCGGCAGGTTTTTTTATTCGGGAAGTATAATCAACCAATGGATACATTTTTAATTTTCCATCCGGGTTGTTCATTTGTATGGTTCCATAATACCGATAGCTGCCATCATTATTCATTATGTGCCATGAAAAAATCTTAAAGCGTCTATCATCAGAAGGAAGTATAGAAACCGTTTTTAAAGAATCGAAACCATAGTTAAAAGAGCCAGGCGTCTTTAAAGCGCTAATCAGTGTTTTTATAAATTTATAGTTATAATTATAACGTTCGGCTTCACTTTGATTGTTAATTACCTGGTAGCTTATGGATTTGAGACTATCCTCATAAGCTGTTAATTGTTGCCGCTGCTTCGCCATATCCGAATGCTGAGCTATGGCAAATAAATTAACAAAAGATAATAAAAAGGTAAAAAGATGATTTTTCATTCCATGCTAAAAATAAGAACTAAAGCAGTATAATTAAAATAGACGTGCTGAATTTTACTTAAAAAAAGCAACCAAAGTTTCAATAATAAGAATGATTAGTTCTAATTGTTAGTTATTTTGCATCATGGCCGAAGATTTAAAAATTACAAAGGGACATAAAGAACCACAGTATCAATCACTGATTCCTCAGATTAAGGCATTAATAGTAAGAGAGGGGGATGTAGTTGCTAACCTGGCAAACATAAGCGCTGCCTTAAAAGAGCAATTTAATTTTCTTTGGGTCGGATTTTATCTGGTTAAAGATGATGAGTTAGTATTAGGACCCTTTCAGGGTCCGGTAGCATGCACCCGTATTGCGAAGGGTAGAGGCGTATGTGGAACTTCATGGGAGCGAAAAGAAACTATTATTGTACCAGATGTAGAAGCTTTTCCAGGACATATTGCTTGTAGTTCTTTATCAAAATCTGAAATAGTAGTACCGGTTATCCGTAATGATAAAGTTACAGCCGTTTTAGATGTTGATAGTGATCAGTTAAATGAATTTGATGAAACAGATCAAAAATATCTGGAAGAAATTGTCAGGCACATTCGTATTTAAATCGTTACAAATAAAGAGGCCTCACCAAGTGGCGAAGCTTCTTTATTTAACTTAACTAACAAACAAAATTATTGATATTCATACTTGAAAGTATGAGATGAAGGAGTGCTTATTGATGTCAGGGGATACCCTTCAGTGTCATAGGTGTAAGTATTATTCGTTTCATAAGTTCCCGCATCAGAACCTATATAGACATTTTTTACTTGGGTAATTTCATTTTTAGCGAAAAAAGATACAGATGATTCGTCATCTAAAATAAATTTAAAACTTCCTGCGGAATACATATTCTTTTTAGTGCCATAAGTGAAAATAGTACTTATTTTATCTCCTGGCCTTAAATCAGATATACTTTCAATTTTAGCTACATTTCCATTTTGATATGTAATTGAAAATTTTGTACTATGGTTTTCATCATCTTTTAGATTGATTTCAGTGACTAACCCGTTCTCTACTTTGTAAGTATAAGCAAAACTGGCATCAATTGTAGTACCCGAATACATCTTTAGAACAGCTGTTTCTGGTATGCCATTTTTATAGGTAATTTCAAAGACTGAGCTGTAATTTGGACTGTATTTGTTTTGAATTTTGATTATATTTCCATTGGCATCATAACTATACGTAGTTTCTTTGTTAGGATCTTTCATACTAATAAAACGCCCATTGGCATCGTAACCTAAATTAGAAACAATACTCTGATCCGCATAGCTTTCTGTAATCTTTAGTAACTTTTTGGCATTTGGAGTAGGTATAGGATTTTCATTCTCTGTAGTCTGACAACCAACAATTAATGTTGCTGTTGCAATAAAAAGGGAAAGTAATTGCTTTTTCATAAAAAATACTTTTTTGTGAGAAATTATATTAACTAATACTAATACGAACAGTGAGAATAAAATGCTACACTATGAGGAAATAAATTCTCAGATATTCTTTTTTATTGCAATCTTAATTATAGTTTTTGAGCAACGAATCCCGCTTCTTTTACAGTAGCCAAAATTTCATTTTCTGAAACGCTTCCAACTACAGTAAGTGTTTTTTTTGGGTCTTGTAAATCGACTTCCCAATTATCTTCACCCGCAGTTTCATTAAGGAAAGGGGTTAACTTTGCTAAGCAGCCTGTGCATTTAATATTCGTTGTGAATTTAATCGCTTCCATGATTTTTAATTTATTTAATGTTAAAAACTATATTTAAAATCTAAATTTTCTAATTATATTTTATTGATTTTACATCCAAAAATACCATTCATTTTATCAGTACTTTTTATACAATTGCTTCTAACTGTTATATAATTTTTTCTTATTTACTGTGTTCGAACTCCACAACCACCTCATCATTTAATGGGTAGCTTTGGCATAAAAGAATATAGTTTTGACTTACTTCTTCATCTGTAAGAGCATAATTTTTTATCATTTTCAGATTTCCCTCTATATACCGTGCCCAGCAGGAGCCACAAGTTCCATTCTTGCAGGAGTGCTTCACTGGTAAGCCATTATCAAGTGCAGCCGAAAGAATACTTTGTCCGGCTTTGACATTGATCAAAGAAGTAACCTGCATAACCTCAGAAGTTTCTTCCTCAGATTCAACGGATTCATAATAATGCATCACTACTTCATGAGGTTCTTCCGGTAACTGCAGTATATTGTTTTTATCTTCAGTTGGTAAAAAGCTTTCGCTGAAGATTTGTTCTTCCGGCACACCTGTAGCTATCAGGGCTTCTTTGTACGCTGCCATTAGCTGTTCAGGGCCACAGATAAAATAGTGCGCTTCTAACGGATTTAAACAGATCTGCTTGAGTATTAATTTTACGATCAGTCTATTTAGTCGTCCCCGAATTATATTTCTACTAAAATTGTCAGGGACACCTTCTCCTGTAAGCGCATGAAAAACTGTGAGTTTACCTAATGCTTCCCATTCTTCAATATCGTTTCTGAAGATGATATCATTTAGAGTTCGATTAGCATTAACTAAAGTTAAACGGGTTCTCTTTGGAATGAGATATTTCATCATGGAGTAGAGAGGAGTTATACCACTGCCTCCTCCAAGAAAGATCAGTTCCCTTTGTTTATCATCTTCGCTAATGATAAAATTACCATAAGGCCCTTCAATTTCCCATTCCCGAGTAGATTCTGCATGAACTAATAAGTAGTTGCTCATTATTCCTTTAGGAACTCTTTTAACGGTAACAGATGGATAGAGATCTGTCGGTGACGAACTTAATGAGTAAGAACGGGTTATCTTTTCTCCATCTATGTATAATGATACATTTATAAATTGCCCTGCTTTAAAATTAAATGCCTGTCCCTGGGTATCAAAAAATATAGTGATGGTATCATTTGCTTCAGATTTTACATGATGAAGCAACCATTTATAATTCCTGTTAGTCATCTTACAGTTTAGCTGATCTTAACCTTAAACTATTACTTACCACAGAAACAGAGCTTAAAGCCATAGCAGCACCTGCGATCATTGGATCTAATAAAAAACCATTATAGGCATATAGTGTACCGGCTGCTAAAGGAATGCCAATCACATTATAAATAAATGCCCAGAAAAGATTCTGGCGGATTGCCTGAACAGTTTTTTTCGAAAGTTTTAATGCTTTTGGAATAGATTGCAGATCTGAAGTAATGAGTGTCATTTTAGCCACATCCATAGCAATGTCAGAACCTTTTCCCATCGCTATACTTACATCTGCCTGAGCTAAAGCATGTGAATCATTAATGCCATCTCCAACCATAGCTACCACTTTGCCCTCCGACTGTAGTTTTTTCACAAAATCAGCTTTGTCAGAAGGGAGAACTTCGGCTTTATAATCCGTTAAACCTACTTCGCGGGCCACTGCTGTCGC